>JACZTO010000009.1:30560-65831 GCA_022573655.1 Pseudomonadota bacterium | reverse complement strand
GGCCAGGCCCATGCTGCGCTCGCCGAAACCATTCTGGTTACGCTCTCGAACCACAGGTCCATCGTGCCAAGCGAGGCTTTTTCCATCGCATCGAAGCACATTGAGGAGGCGCTACGCATTGACCCGCAGATGCCGCAGGCCTATGCGGCGCGCGGACTAATGGAAACGATGCAGTGGGAAATAACGCGCCTGGGCACTGGCAATCTGAATGCCGCAAATTCCTTCGAAACGGCAATTCGGCTCAATCCCAGCCTGGCAGACGCGTATATCTGGTTTGCGTCGCTACGCCGTGACGAGGGGGCAGTACAAGAATCCATTGATCTGCTCACCAAAGCGCTGACAATCGATCCGCTCAGTCGCATACCGTACGTCAACTTGCCAAGTTCTCTGGCAATGGAGGGCCAGAATGAGCGAACCACTGCCCTGCTGCTGCAGGCGGTAGGCATTTTCCCGGATTGGGCCACCCCTTACAATTACCTTAGCAATCACCTGCAAGGACTCGGGCGTCTTGACGAAGCCATCGCCTGGGGTCTGGTCGAAGCAACGCTTAGCGAAGACCCAATGACCGGGGGCAATCTGCTTGGAATTTATCAGGATTTCGGTGACGCTGAAGCCATCTCCCGATTCATGAGCGTATTTCCAAAGGAACATCCGCTCTATCCAATTGGCGAAGGCTACTCGCATTACATGAACAAAGATTACGCGGGTACATTGGCACTATTGGACAACATTGAAATCCTGGCTCTTTACCCGACCAAATTCGTGTTCTCGTTAATGGTCGGCGCCGCTATCATGACCGGAGATTTCGATCGCGCATACGACTTCATTATGGCGGGCAACCCAACGTTCGCAGAAGATGCCCAGGTAACAGTTGACAGAAACAATGTCGGTGCCGCAGTACTGCTCGCGTACATCGAACAACAACGCAATCACCCGCGGCAGGCAACGCGCTTGCTCGAGCAAGCGGAGCTTGTCATACGGGCATTGCCGCGGCTCGGTATGGCAGGACACGGCATCAAGGACGTGCAAATTCTGACGCTGCAAGGTCGACCGAACGCAGCGATTGAAGCATTGGCCGAGGCAGTCGAAGAAGGGTTCGTCAGTTCGCAGAAATTTGACATCTGGACATTCGATGACGATCCAATAATCGCACCATTGCGTAGCGACCCACGATTCGAAGTCCTGCGGCGACGGATGCACGACAGTATCGAAAGAATGCACCGCAATGTCGAAGACGCTGAGAGCAGCGGTGACTGGAGCACACTGCTGGCAAAAGCCGAAGCAGTCTGAATCGCGTTCATTAGCGTCGCGGGGATTCAGGATGTAATGCTAAATGCGTTACATTTCCATTACTTTCAGTATACAATGTCCCGCATGGCCAAGACCAAAGTCTCCACACTCAATCTACGCATTGCGCCCGGCGTAAAGGATGCTGTCCGCGAGGCAGCCGCCCGGGAACACCGCAGTGTGGCGAATATGGTCGAAATGCTGATTCGCCGACACTGCGACCAACGCGGTATCGTCATTCCAGAACAATCTGAGCTATTTCAGGGAGCTACAGATGGATGAACGCATGTTGAAAGCTATGGTCGCCGCGGGCGCCATCAAAAGAATAAACATTATCGCCAACGGTGCACGATTCCATATCGAGGCAAAGACGCCGAATGGACCGATCACCGCGGAAACCCGTAAAGGAAAAGTGCGTACATGGGTCACCCTGGACGCCGCAGCCCGTTGGGTACGCGGACTCGGCATCGGTGGCGCACACGTCAATCTGACGCACTGGCAGCCCGGCCAGCGCGAATTGTCAATCTGAGGTCAGATAGCGACCCTGGCGTCTACTGGGAATCGGAATCGCCTGCCGGCCAGTCACCGCCCATGGGAAACGGTTTTTGGTCCGTGTTAAACGTCAAGTAGCGGATAATTTCGTAGACATACGCCGCGATGCTCTGCCCCACTTGTTGCAGCTGGCGATTGACCTCACCCGTAAACAACAGCCAGACAAAGCCCATAACCACAACCAATGAACCAACGAGGGTGGTTACACAAAGAAGCACAGCACTGACCAGCATGAATGCCAATCGCAGCCAGGTTGCCCGCGATTTCAGGTTTTGCTCAATCGCATTGCCAGTAGGGTTGCCACGTTCAAGAACGTCGTCAGCCGTAGGATTGTCGTTACTCATCATCTGCCTCCTGTACGATCCACTAATGCATATTGTTACAATCTTCGACCCATTCAACCAGAAAAAAATTCACAAATGTCTTACAAAATCTTAACGGCCGCCGCCGCGGCATTGCTGCTGGCCGCTTGTGGGCAGTCCGGCGACGTATCAGCGCCAACGATCGATGTCGACAATGATGCAAAAGCACTCGGCATCGCGCTTTCCAGCATTATCGTCGATACACATATCGATGTGCCGTACCGGCTGGGGAAAAACCCGGACGATATTTCACAACGAACGAGTAGCGGCGACTTTGACTATCCACGCGCCGTCAGCGGTGGTCTTAACGTAGCGTTCATGTCGATATATACACCTGCCGCGCTAGAAGCCTCGGGCGGCTCGAAGGAAGCCGCGGATGGATTTATCGACATGGTTGAGGGTTTCGTCGAGCAGTCGCCGGACAAATTTGCGCTGGCATTGTCGCCCGCCGACGTTCGCAATCAATTCGCAGCAGGACTCATTTCCTTGCCGATGGGAATGGAAAATGGCTCGCCGATAGAAGGCGACCTCAGCAACCTGCAGTATTTCTTCGATCGTGGCATTCGCTACATCACACTCACACATTCCCTTTCCAACCACATTTCTGACTCGTCCTACGACACCCATCATCAGTGGAACGGTGTCAGTGAATTTGGCATTGAGGTCATCCGCGAGATGAACCGTCTCGGCATCATGGTCGATGTCAGTCACGTATCAGATGAGGCTTTCTGGCAGATTATCAAATTGAGCGAAGTGCCGGTCATCGCATCGCACTCATCGGCGCGACACTTCACGCCCGGATTCGAACGCAACATGAGTGATGACATGATTATCGCTCTCGCGGAAAACGGCGGAGTCGTGCAAATTAATTTCGGCTCGACATTCGTTACGAAAATTGCTCGCGAATACAGCGATGTGCGGTCAACGGCGCAAAAAAAATATGCAGCAGAACATCCTGACCTGCCGGAAACCGAATTGTATCGCGTTTACCCTGCCATCTATGCTGCCGAACACGGACCACTTCCCTATGCGACAGTCGGCGATGTGCTTGATCACTTTGACCACGTCGTGTCGCTAACCAGCGTTGATAACGTCGGCATCGGTTCCGACTTCGATGGTGTCGGCGATTCATTACCGGTCGGCCTGAAGGACGTAGCGACCTACCCGAATCTGATCAAAGGTTTGTTGGAACGGGGCTACAGCGAGGGGGAGATTCGCAAGATTCTCGGCGAAAATTTGTTGCGTGTCTGGCAGGTAGTGGCAGACTACGCCACAACCACATCGAGCAATATATAGCGCAGAAGGACCTCGTAACTGCTCCGGTCCAGTCTCATGCCGTCAGGCAATTTCAATGTGTGGATGGGCACGTCTCCCGCATCGTGTATTTCGAGAAAGTGTATTTTAGCCTTGCGATATACCCTGTATTTCACATCGATGATTTGCTCTGCGCTCAAACACACTTGTGCGTCGGTCCATTCCTGAATTATCGTTCCGGACATAACCATCTCCAAATTAGTTTTCCTGTACCAACGAGAGTGCAAACCGTGTGCCAACCGGCGTTGGTGGCAGCGAACGGGAGAGAGCCTTTACTTTTCAACAATTTAGCTGCATGAAAAGAGATCCCGGTACGCTCAGTGTGAACCTCGATTGTCAGTTATGGACGCAGGTTTCAGCAAAATTGCGACAAGCGATTGACATAAATCCGGCTCAATTCATCGGCCAGAATGTAACGATCGCAGGAACGGAAACAGCGATGATCAGGATCTCCAGTGGTAGCCCCATGCGCCAGTAATCACCAAAGCGGTAGCCGCCGGGCCCCATGATCAATGTGTTGTTCTTGTGTCCGATGGGTGTCAGGAATGCACACGACGCCGCGACTGCCACTCCCATCAGGAACGGATCCGGGTTCACCTCCAGTCGTGTGGCAATCTCCAGAGCGATTGGTGCAGCAATGACTGCCGTTGCCGTATTGTTCATGACATCGGACAAGGTCATGGTCACGATTATTAACAGCGTCAGAACAACGACCGGCGAATAACCAGCTGACAAATCGACGATGCCACCTGCAATCAATGCCGTTCCACCGGTGGATTGCAAAGCACTGCCTATCGGAATCATGGCACCCAGCAGGACGATGACCGGCCACTCGATCGATGTGTAAACATCGCGAATTGGCACGATGTTCAGCAACACGTAGAGGGCCGTTGCGCAGCCCAGCGCGATGGGCAAATAGACGAGTCCAAAGCTGGCGACAATAATCGCCGTCGCAAAGATGCCGACGGCCCACCAGGCTTTATCACGCTGAATGACGCGTTGTCCGCGATCCGCAAGCGGCAGCAGACCGAGACGCCCCGTCACGTCTCCCAACCGTTCTTCGCTACCGAGCAACAGCAGGACATCACCCGGATGCAGGTTGAGTTTGCGCACGTTTTCGCGGAAACGCTGACCCTGACGCGAGACCCCAACCAGCGCCACTCGATAGCGATACAAGAGACGCAAAGACATTGCCGACCGCGCAGCGAGGCGCGATGTTTCCTGGACGACCACCTCGGTCAGCAGCAGGTCATCGGCACCAAGCTGCCCTTCCCCGCTGCCGACGTACTCAAGACCCAAGGCGCCAAGCGCTTCTTCCAGACTGTCGGGACTCGCTTCGATAACGAGGACGTCCCCTGCCTTGATTTCGGCAATACGTGCGAGGCCCGGCAAGCGACGACCTTTGCGGCTCAGCCCTACGATCTCGATGTCACTTTTTGCGGCGAGCGCGTCCAGCTCGCGTACTCGCTTGCCGATAATCGCAGAGCCTTCAGGCACGCGAACTTCGGCGATGTAGTCGGCAAGATCGAACAGCTCTTTGCCCGCGTCCGACGCTTTGCGCTCGGCCGGCAACAAGCGCCAGCCAATTAATGCCACGTAAGCCACACCCACGACCGCACAGACGAGTCCCACCGGCGCGAAATCAAACATGCGATACGGCTCACCCAGTTCCGCACCACGGAACTCTGCAATCACAATGTTCGGCGGCGTACCGATCAGCGTAATCATGCCGCCGAGTATCGAGGCGAATGACAACGGCATGAGTGACAGAGAAGGACTCCGCCCTGCTTTCTTCGCCGCTTGCAAATCGACCGGCATCAATAATGCCAATGCCGCAACATTGTTCATGAGCGCGGACAAAGCGGCTGCCAACCCCGACATGATCGCAATGTGACTGGCAAGTTTGCGCGATGCGTCGACGACATGTCGCGCGACAAGTTCTATCGCGCCGGAATTGGACAATCCCCGGCTGATGATCAAGACCAATGCAATGATGACCGTAGCCGGATGGCCAAAACCCGAAAAGGCCTGCTCTTTGGGAACGACGCCCGTCAGCAACGCGATGAGCAAGGCGACGAACGCGACCAGGTCGTAGCGCCAGCGGCCCCATATCAGAAAGACAAAAACGAAGAACAGCAGCCCAAACAGCGTTAATTGGTCGGGCGTCATGAGCGCCTCAAGAGGTTATCAGGTCCCTACAGAATACAGCCTAATGCGTCTTGAATCTTGTCAGACCCCTTCTTGCCGAACGAATAGTCGTATTGTCTTTGATCGGTGTGCAACCTCACGTCCATGACTTTTTGTGTCGACAACGCCGCGAAAGCCTCTGCGCTCAGCGGAAACTTGATGACCACCGCTGATTCAATGGTATAGCTGTCCACTGCATTGGTCGTAAAGTCCGAGTCAGCGACGACGTCCTGTTCCGTGAACAAATCGACAATCGATTCGTCTGCCATCAGGAGCGATAGCTTGGCGCCTGCAGGAATGACCATCATGACATCGAGTTCCGCCTTGGTCGGCCGGCTGCTCGCTTTCTTGCTCGAATCCACCAGTTGTACACCGAGATACTTTCTATCGCCTTCCGCGATCCCGGATATCAAACTGTAAGATCCGGTGTGAAACATTCGATTCATCTTCCAGCGAGTCCAGCGAATCTTTTCTCCGCTCGCGTAACTCACGGTATCAACCTGATACTTACAACTGGCTGCGTATGAAGTAGTGGCAGAAAAAGCAATGAATACGGCGATCAATAATGCACTGAAAGTCTTCATCCTTTGCTCCTGGCCACGGCGTTATCGACGCAATTCAACGCGTCGCGAATCTTGTAGTTAGACTTGTTACTCCAGGCCGTGACGTTTTGCGTGTTGCGCCAACCCAAGGTGTAGTAGCGATCCCTGGCCTCTATTCGTGCGCTGATTACCCCGGCTCTCTTCAACAATGCTTCGGTCTCGGCGTCCAGTGGATACTCGAGTCTCGCAGTCGCCCGGACAAGGTAGTGAGGGCTGGCTTCTTCCTCCACCGTTTCCCAACCGTCTTTTGCCGCCGCCTTTTCGAGCACTTTGGCCAGAAATCCGCCCAGCTTTTTCACCGCTTTTTTCTCGGTCCCTTGTGCACGCGGAACGGCGCCAGGCACTGTGAAGTCAGCCCTGACTCTACGATGATTGGCCGTATGCAGGACGACTGTCGACCGGTCGTCCAGCGTCAGCCGCAATGACGACCCGGCAGGGAAAATGACTGAATCACCCAGCAACATATCCAGGAAATCGCGATGATCCGGATCCCATGTCGGATCTTTCAGGGCGGCGAACTGCTCTGGCATCGCATGGTAATCGCCTGTTTTCAACTGGAAAACCAGAAACTTTTCATTGTCCCTGGCTAGAACGGATACAGACCCGAGCGACCTCGCACCATTGTTGTCGACGCCCATGTTGAACATGGTGACCAACTTGTCATATTTCGTGTAAATCAATTTCGCGCCCGTTCTTTCATCAACGGAACCTGTGATCACCTTGCAACCTTTCGCGTCGGCATATTGGGTTCCGCAAAGCATCGCGACGGCCAGACCTATCCTTATGAAGCTATTCATTTTGATTCTCCCTGTCGTAGGCAAGTAACCGCCTCCTTGATCTGCTTGAATCCCCTTTTTGGAATCGTAATATCCTGGTGCTGATTCTGGCCGTGAACCCGAACTCTTGTGGCGTTTTGCGCACCCAGAGCGCTGATCGCACTTTCGCTTAGCACGTAGCGAGGCGTCAATCTAACGAAGGTCGCGTAGTCATTATTTCCACCCTGATACGGATACCCGATTCTTGTCGAACCCTTCACCATTTCAAGCGCCGGCAGTTCGACGATCGACCCGTCCTTAAGCGTGACTTCGAGGTTCGCGCCTTTTGCCACGACCATTGCAGTATTCAGTTCTGCTTGCGTTGGTAAGAATTTGGATTTTCTAGTGTACGAAACCTTGACCTCCAACCACTGCTCACCAGGTTCTTTTACTGCCGATATGACGCCATCATTCTTATTCCATGCCGTTCGCAGCGTGGGAGCGCCGCTAAACATGTCGTCCATGTCTTCCCGAAATTTGCACTTGGCGGCCAACACGGCTTCACCACTCAACAGCGTCGTAATTGCGAAAATAACAATTAGATTCCGTTTCATTTCATTGCTCCCGTGACGCACTTAATGACTCTCGAAATCTCGTCAAAGCTCTTGCTATAAAAGCGCAAATCGCGGTTTCCGGATTCGGTTGTCATTCGCAAGGCTTTTGAACCTTGAGCTGTTAACACCTGCTCGTTGGCATCGTTCAACGCGTAGTGAGCAGTTGCTTTCGTCATAAGCCAAAAGCTATCGCCAGAGTGTGGCTTTGGTCTATCTTCAATCGTCGTCTTGCCAACCGTTGCCTTGGATGCTTGCAGCGTGACCACCGATCCATCGACCATCGCGACCAGAAGTTCAGCTCCCTCCGCAACAGAAATCGAGTTCTGCATGTCGTCTTCAGTCGGAAGAGTCCTCTTGGACCAAAAGTGTTCTATATTCACGCGAAGAAAATGGCCGTCCCCGTTAGATACGGCCGACACGAAGCCAGTCATTTCTCTCCCGCCCGGACGAACGGGATGACTAAGTCCCTCCCATTCGGTAACCACCACGTGTTCATGAGTAAAATCGTCAACGGAATCTTGTGCGATCTTACATTCGGATTTGGCCGCCAGCACAATATCACTGCCAAATAAGGTCACGCTAATGAAAAGTGCGAGTACGGTCCGCTTCATTTTCTTCTCCCTTTATCGCCGGACGATGTCCGGTCCATCCCTAGACTTGAGCAGTTTGTGTTTTTTTGCCAAGCTCTCAAGTACTTTATACACCAACTCTACGGACTTGGTACTGAACGAAACCTGAACTGGCGTTCAGCGGGGTGTTGCTGCGCAAACCGCGCTACGATATCCCGATGGCCTACATCATCATCGTCATCGTCGTCTTGCTGATCATTTTCGGGCCCAGCATTTGGGTGCAGCGAGTGCTCAAAAAATACAGCCAACCTGCGGATCGCTATTCCGGGACAGGCGCAGAACTGGCCCGACATCTGTTGGATAAACACAGCCTTGAGTCGGTCGCCGTTGAAGCTAGCGAGCTCGGTGATCATTACGACCCTGTCGAAAAAGCCGTGCGCCTGACGCCGGACAAGTTCGACGGGCACTCGCTAACCGCCATCACAGTTGCCGCTCATGAAGTTGGCCATGCATTGCAGGACCAAAGTCACTTTGCGCCTCTGCGTTGGCGTACGCGACTGGTGAGGGCAACAAGCGGCATGGAGAAAATAGGCGCGGGCATACTGATGATATCGCCTTTTCTCGGCTTTTTTACTCGTGTCCCTGCCCTGGGACTACTCATGTTTGCAGCCGGCATGTTAACGCTTGGAACATCGGCGCTCATCCATTTCATCACTTTACCGACCGAATTTGACGCGAGTTTCAAGCGGGCGTTGCCCATGCTCGAAGAACACGGCATCTTGAAAGCCGCCGACAAGCCGCACGCGCACCGACTGTTGACCGCAGCCGCCCTCACTTACGTGTCAGCGTCGCTGATGAGCTTGCTCAATATTGCAAGATGGCTCGCCATCCTGCGCCGCTGATAAGGCATTGAATTATTAACTAAACCTGGACACAGGAGAGTGCACCAGGGTGGCGCCGGTAATTTCGCTGGTCTAGGGCGCTAGTCACTGCTATTATCCGCGCCCGAACGCCCATCCTGCCCAATTTGCAGCGCTGCACCAGCTGCCGGGAGAGCCTCAAGGATCGGCAAGGATTTACGTGCACCCACCCTGTTTGTATTGCCGGGTTCTCGCTTTAGCAAGGCTGTGAGAGCAGCAAGCGGTATGGCGAAACCAGGGGTTGGTGCCAGGAACAGAACAACAGAGTTGCAACATGGAATACAAAGACCTTAGCCTTTACCGAAATATCGGCATTTTTGCCCACGTAGACGCGGGCAAGACGACGACGACGGAACGCATCCTCAAGCTGACCGGCAAGATTCATAAGACCGGTGAAGTCCACGATGGCGAAGCCACAACGGACTTCATGGACCAGGAGCAGGAGCGCGGTATCACGATTCAAGCCGCTGCTACCAGCTGCGAATGGGATAAACATCGCCTGAATATTATTGACACGCCCGGACACGTCGATTTCACCATCGAGGTCTACCGTTCGCTGAAGGTTCTGGATGGCGGTGTAGGTGTTTTCTGTGGCTCAGGCGGCGTAGAACCGCAATCTGAGACGAACTGGCGTTACGCCAACGACTCAGAAGTTGCACGCATTATTTTCGTCAACAAAATGGACCGCATTGGCGCGGAATTCTTTCGCGTCGTTGAGCAAATCAAGAAAGTCCTGGCCGCGAATCCGGTTGTCATGGTATTGCCAATTGGTATCGAGGATGACTTCGTCGGGGTCGTTGATCTCCTGACCCGCAAGTCATGGATCTGGAAGGATGCCAGTGATCCCGAATCGTATGAAATCGGTGACGTTCCGGATGACATGACGGACCTGGTTGAAGAATGGCGTGAAAAGCTGGTCGAGACAGCTGTGGAACAGGATGACGATCTGCTGGAGCAGTATCTGGAAGGCGAAGAGCCGTCAATCGAAGATCTCAAGCGTTGTATCCGCAAGGGCACTATCGCGCTCGATTTCTTTCCGACTTACTGTGGTGCTGCCTTTAAAAACAAAGGTATACAGAACATTCTTAATGCAATTGTTGACTATCTGCCGGATCCGACAGAAGTGAAACCTCAGCCGGAAATCGATCTCGAAGGCAATGAGACGGGAGGCTTCGCGGAGGTCGATCCGCGTAAACCATTGCGGGCGCTGGCGTTCAAGATAATGGATGACCGTTTCGGCGCCCTGACCTTTACGCGCGTTTATTCTGGCACATTGAAGAAAGGCGACAGCGTTCTGAATACGTTCACCGGCAAGAACGAACGTATCGGGCGTATTGTCGAAATGCACGCTGATACTCGCATTGAGCTCGATTCGGCCCAGGCGGGTGACATCGTCGCCCTCCTCGGCATGAAGAACACGCGCACGGGCCATACTCTGGCGGACCCCGATCACCCGGCGACACTTGAGCCGATGGTATTCCCGGAACCTGTAATTTCTATCGCAATTACGCCGAAAGACAAGGCTGGCACCGAGAAAATGGGCGTTGCCCTGAACAAGATGGTGCAGGAAGACCCCTCATTCCATGTTGCCACGGATGAGGATTCTGGCGAAACGCTGATCAAAGGCATGGGCGAACTGCACCTGGACATCAAGGTCGACATACTGCGTCGCACGCACAATGTTGACGTTGAGATGGGTAAGCCGCAGGTTGCCTACCGTGAGACGATCACAAAAAAGATCGAAGACGTCTATACGCACAAGAAGCAATCAGGTGGTTCCGGTCAGTACGGCAAGATCGTCTACCAGATCGAGCCGGCTGAGAAAAACGCCGGCTACGAGTTCGAGTCCAAGGTAACGGGCGGCAACGTGCCGCGTGAGTACTGGAGCGCGATCGAGAAAGCATTCCGCAGTTGCATGGTAGAAGGCACATTGGCGGGTTATCCGCTACTGGATGTCAAATTCACGCTGCTGGATGGCGCCTACCACGCAGTTGACTCCTCGGCGCTTGCATTTGAGATCGCAACTAAGGCTGCCTACCGACAGTCGGTGCCGAAAGCTGGACCGCAGCTCTTGGAGCCAATCATGAAGGTCGATGTCTTCACCCCCGAAGACAATGTCGGTGATGTTATCGGTGACCTCAATCGTCGCCGCGGCATGATCAAGTCGCAAGACGCCGGTCCTACCGGTGTGCGCGTCAAGGCGGATGCACCGTTGGCCGACATGTTCGGTTACATCGGTCAGCTACGTACGTTGACGTCTGGTCGCGGGCAGTTCTCGATGGAATTCTCGCATTACTCGCCTTGTCCGCAGAACGTCGCCGACGAGGTCATCAAGGAAGCCCAGGAAAGAAAAGCCAAAAAATAGTCGTAGGAGCGCGCCTTGCGCGCGAATGTATGGAGTTAGGGGGGACAGTGACCCTAACTAGGGGACAGTGACCCTAACTCCTCTAAACTTGGGCCACTATGCCCACGAATAATTAAGGGAGTTAGGGTCACTGTCCCCCTAATATCCCCACCGCTCAAACATGATCAAGCCTCTGCAGGTTCTTCCTGCAGGGGCTTTTTCTTTCCCGCGATAATTGCATCAACGCTGAAGAATGCAACCGCCGCCCAAATAAACCCGAAACAAAACAGGTGGGCTGTGGTGAGGTGCTCACCATAGTAGATGCCAATACCAAGCTGAAGTGTTGGCGCCAGGAACTGAATGAAGCCGATCGTCGTCAATGGCAGGCGTCTCGCAGCAACAGCAAAGCACAGCAATGGCAGGACCGTTATCGGCCCTGCGAGTATTAACAGCGACGAAATTGTCAGGTCGCCACTGGCGAAAGATGCCTGACTATTCGCGAGCAGCCAAAGCATCCAGATCAGTGCAAATGGCAATAGCATCATTATCTCGATGAACAGTCCCGGCATTGCGCCGACCGCAATCTGCTTGCGTATGGTTCCGTACAGCGTGAACAACAGGGCCAGCGATATTGATACCCAGGGCAATTCGCCACCGCTTATCGTTAGAATCATCACTCCGACAAAGGCCAGCACGACCGCAAATAATTGTAATCGCCGCAGCCGTTCTCCAAGAAGAACAACGCCCGCCAGCACATACATCAGCGGGTTGATGTAATAACCAAGACTTGTTTCGAAAATTTGTTCGTTTTGTACGGCCCAGATATAAATCAGCCAGTTAACCGAAATCGCCAATGCCGCAAGACACAGCCAGCCCAGCGTCGTCTTGTCTGTCAATACCTGCCGAATTTCGGGCCATTGCCTGCGCCAAGAGATTATCAGAGCACCAAAGGGCACTGCCCAGAGGACCCTGTGTGCCAGCATCTCGATTGGATTTACCGAATCAAGAATTTTGAAATAGACCGGAAACAGGCCCCACATGGTGTAGGCCAGTAAACCGATGATCACGCCTTCGCGTGCGCTCCGATCATGCACTGTGTAAAGGACTCAGCAACCACCCCTTGAATTGTCGCATGCGTGCGAAGAAGTCGACCTGCAGCATATAAAGCGACGGAATCAGGAACAGCGTAATAACGGTTGCAAATATGATACCGAAGCTCAGCGAGATCGCCATCGGGATTACTGACTGAGCTTGCAGGCTGCCCTCCAGCATGATCGGCATTAGTCCGGCCGCGGTGGTTATCGACGTCAGGATGATCGCCCGAAAGCGTTTCGTTCCAGATTCGATCACCGCTTGTTTGAGTTCCATGCCCTTCTCACGGGCTTTGTTGATGAAATCGATCATGATAAGACTGTCATTGACAACAACACCCGCAAGCGCAACCAGGCCGAAAAGCGAAAACATACTGACGGACCTGCCCATGATGACATGGCCAATGACCGCGCCGATCATCCCAAAGGGAATCACGGACATGATAATCAAGGGCTGACTATAAGAATGAAGGGGAATTGCAATCAGCGCATAAATCAGGAACAGCGCGGCCAATGACGCAATGCTCAAATTTCTAATCAGGTTGACCTGCTCCTGACTCGCACCCTCCAATCCATAACTGACACCTGGATGTCGGGCCAGAAGCTCGGGAATGAACTCCTCGGAAATCGTCTTTACGATCTCCGCCGATTCGACAATTTCAGTGTCTATGTCAGCGGAGACGGTAACTGTCCGGCTGCGATTGAGTCGTGAAATGCTCGAATACCCTATACCAAACGACATGTCGGCCACCGCACTGAACGGGACTTCATCACCATTCGGCGTCCGTATCCGCATGTTTTCCAGATCCGCAATCGAGCGACGCTCCGAACGCGGGTAACGCACCATGACCTTTAATTCGTCTTTGCCACGTTGAATTCGCTGCGCTTCTTCGCCATAAAACGCCTGTCTCACCTGGCGCCCTAATGACGACATGGTTAACCCGAGCGCCTCCGCCTCCGGCTTGATTTTCAGGCGTATCTCTTCGCCGCCAGTATCGGCTGAATTTCGAATGTCATAAATGCCGGCGTATTCTGCAAGTTCATCCTCGAGATCGGCAGCCGCAGCTTCCAGAACGGTGTAATTCTCACCGCTCAGGCGAAAACTCAAGGGTGGCCCTCCACCAAAGTGGTCGGCATCATTGAAATCCATTTCCTTGACGCCTGCAATCTCACCGACACGCTCGCGCCAGATCCTGGTGATATCGTCACCGTTAAAGGGTCGGTCCTCAGACTGCGGCATTTCAACAAAGATTACGGCACTGTTTTCGCCACGCGTAAATGCGCCAACATGCTGCAGCATGGGTAACGTATCCGGATGCTCCGCAACGTATTCGGCGTTCATTTGGAGAACGGTATCTTCGAGTATGCCAAGCACCCTGCTACGCTCGCTTGGCGGAGACCCGGCCTGCATTTCAAGATCTACGCGGAGAAAATCGCTGGGTTGATCCGGAAAAATCTCGAACTTCACGAATCCGCTCGCCAATGCACCGAAAGTCAATATCAACATGGCTACAAAGATCGAAGTCGTCAGTCCGCGATTGTCCACGACACGCTCCAGCCATGGCCGGTACCAATTCTCGATCAGCGCAGCCAATCCGTGTTGGACACGACGCTGAAAGCGTAGAAAAACACGCGGAATTCTCTCCCAAATCCCGATATGCCGCTGTGGGTTAAAAAGATCCTCTTCATCGATCGGTTTGATGTTTGCGTGGACCAGATGCGCAGGCAATATTAGTTTGGACTCAACCAGTGAAAAAAACAGGCAGAGCACAACAACCATTGATATAGCCTCGAAGAACGGCCCCGCGATACCACCAATAAACAGTAACGGCGCGAACGCTGCAATCGTCGTGAGTACCCCGAATGTCGCCGGTATCGCAACTTCGTGCGCGCCACGAATAACATTGTCGAGCGTATGACCGTCAGCCCGTATTTTCGTATAAACACTCTCGCCAATAATAATTGCATCATCGACAACGATGCCGAGAACAATGATGAAGCCGAACAGGCTCATCATATTGATAGTCACAGGCCAGGGACCGTAGGGCATCAACGCCATCGCGCCCATGAACGTTATTGGAATACCGACTACGACCCACATGGCCACTTTCATGCGCAAGAACATCGACAATATGATGAAAACCAGTAGCGCACCCTGCCACATGTTGCCGCCCATCATCTGCAGCCGCCCTTTGAGATAATGTGAGCGGTCGATCCAGATATCCATTTTTACGCCGTCGGGTAGCGTCAACGATTTCTCTGCAACATATTTTCTAACGGCCGCCGCAGTCGTCAGTTCGTTTTGCTCTCCGCTCGCGAGCACACGCAGAGTCGCAGTACGTTCGCCGTCGAAACGCCCGTAGCCATCCGTTTCGACGAAACCATCAGTAATATTGGCAATGTCACTTAAGATAAGCCGTGTGCCGTCAGGAAAGGTCCGCAATACAAGTGAGCCAAAATCCTGACCGGTATAAACTTGTCCCTCGGTCCGCAACAGAATGTCGCCGCTGTCAGATTTGATCGTGCCGCCTGGCATGTCGACTGACGAGTTCTTGATAGCTTGTGAAATCTCGCTCATCGTCAAGTTGTACTGTCGCAGTACATGTTCGGATACCTGAATACTGATTTCATAAGGCCGGTCGCCCAGAAACTCCACCGTGGATACGGCTGGCAACTGCATCAGTTCGTCGCGCACTTCATGCGCGATCGACTTGCGTGAGAATTCGTCCAGAGCCCCGTGAATCGCAAGGAAAACAACGTGGATCGGAATTTCTTGCTTGTAGATAACAGGTTTTTCTGTGAGCCCGGGAAACGTTGAAATCGCATCGACCCGGGTCTTGATCTCGTTCAAGACTTCATTAATATCGGCGCTCGACGCAACTTCTACTGTAACGGTACCGCTTCCTTCAGTGGCGCGACCCGTCAGCTTGACGATTCCCTTGACGTCCTGGATCGCCTCTTCGACTTTGACAACGACACCCTCTTCGACCTCTTGCGGCGCCGCACCCAGGTATGCAACCCGCACCTGGATAGTGTTGAGTTCGAAATCCGGCGTGGTCTGTTTACGAATCGTAAATATCGAAATTATTCCGGCGACGACGATAAACAACATCAACAGATTCGCTGCAACATGATTTGCTGCAAACCACGCGATGATGCCTTTCTCGTCTGTTTTGCCCGGTCGGTTCATCTCTCTTCCGTGCGTACCGTCATTCCATTGATGGGAGATTCAAACGCAGAGACGACAATACGCTCGCCCGCGCTCGCCCCAACGCGGAAATAGGAGTATTCCGAATCCGAACGAATGATCTCAACGCTTCGAATTTGAATTTTGTTGTCTTCAGTCACAAAAACAAGCTCGTCGGACCCACGAACGGCGCTCCGCGGAACCCGCATCACGTCTTCGGCAACCATACCTTGAATGATGGCGGCGACAAATGTGCCAACCGGAAGTACCTTGCCATCAGTGCGCAGCGCGTATGGGTCTTTGATGCGCGCGACGGCATAGGTCACGCGACTATTCTCATCAACAACACCCTCCGTGCGTACAATTCTTGCCGCCCAGGACTCGGGACGACCTTTCTGAATAGCGGTCAGAGTCACAGCTGGTCCGTCGACGCGTCCCGAGGCCATTAAGTCAGCCGCGCCGGGCAGATCGACGAACGCCAGGTCGAGATCCGTTAAAGGCAGCCGGACTTCCGCGTAATCGGTGGCGAAAACCACTCCTAACCGAGTTCCGAGACCTACGAATTGCCCCAGATCCACTTCTTTGCTGCGCACGATACCCTCGTAAGGCAGGCGAATGTGTGTCCGCTCCAGATTTCGATTGGCACGCACCAATTCAGCCTTTGCAGAGGCAAGCACAGCAGCTGCTGATGCGTATTCTGACTCGGCGCGATAGCCCTGACTCTTGAGTTTCCTGGCGCCGTCGAATTCGATCTGGCGTTGCCTGACCAGTGCTACAGCCTGGTCGACCGCAACCGAATAGTTGCTCGGATCAATCCGCAAAAGCTCTTCGTTGGCCCGAAAGACACCGCCGGAGACGAACTTCGGTGAGATATCGATAATCGTTCCGGATACTTCGGCCCCCAATACCGTTTCGGTCAAAGGGCGAACCGTGCCCTGGCTGCGAACCTCAAAGTTGGTTGTCATAGGCACCAGCTCGGTGACAGCGACAAGCGGGTCGAGAGTATCCCGTTCCTTTTTGGGCGGTTCATGGCGCATTCCCAGCATCGCGATCACTAAAACGATTGCGAGACCTGGAATCCCCAAGACAAGAAGGATGCGCATTGATCGATATCCTCAGTGACTATTAAAGCTCGGCGGCGCGAGAGCGCGTATTCTGATGGTTTTCGACCGCAAATTCAGGCCTTTATTCGGCTCACATCCGGCCAGTGCAGAAAAGACATTCGGCGTTTTTGAGCCATTTCTGTGACATAACTCCGTGAAATTCGTCTTATTTGGACCCAAACTCACCCATTGGTCAGGCCGAGACAGCGTTTCGGCCTAAATACAGCAGATCGGATCGCTATGTACGAACAACACTTTGGCCTGAAAAAACGCCCGTTTTGCGCCAGTGCGACTGGCACTGAGGTATTTGTTGGGCCACAGACAGCAAAAATGATGGCTGGCCTGACCAAGGCGCTATCAACGCGCGACGCGATCGTTACCGTTTCGGGGCCCGTAGGGGCAGGCAAATCCACTTTGGTCGCCAAGGCCATGGAAGGAATTGGCAGCAATCGCAAAATCATTCACGTCGGTCGAATACAACTCAACAGCCAAGACGTTCTTGAGTTATTGCTGGGCGAACTGGGACTAAACAAGCTGCCCAACGGGACGATTCAGAAGTTCGCCGCATTCCGGCGCCGGCTCAAGGAACTCGAAGAGGCTAAGACTCGTGTACTCATTGCAGTCGAGGATGGCATGCGCATCGGCGCGGACGCACTCGGTGAACTCGAGGCTCTGACCGCCGCTGACGCAGGCGATTCCGAAGGCGCGAGCATTGTGGTGATGGGCGATGAACGGCTGGATAAGTTTCTGCAAGATCCGCAGCTTGCCCGTTTGCGGCAGCGCGCGCGCCAGCACCACTCCGTCGAGCCTCTCAGCGCTGCAGAACTTCGCGGCTACCTGATGCATTGTTTCCGCATGGCGGGTGGAAATTTCGAAAGTTTGTTCGAATCAGATGCCGCCGACCTGATACATCAACTCAGCAATGGCATTCCGCGGGTTGTAAACAACCTGATTGAATCGACGTTAACTGCGGCCGCGGAGGCTGGGGCTAAAACAGTGTCGTCAGAAATGCTGCTGCAGGTAGCCAGGGATGAATACGGACTCAGCGCCGACCGAGTCACGGCCGTATCTCCTGCCACCAGCCAGCCTGTTGCACAACCTGAACCCGTGGCGGTGCCCAAATCTGCACCCGCCGCCAATGAGCCACTACCCCAAGCGGACGAAATCGAGATACCCGAACTGATTCAAGACACCCAGCCCGAACTGCCGGTGTTGCCGGCGAAAATGGCCGAGGCTGCAACACAAGCTGAAGTCGCGCCGGACCCCGAGCCCGTTCCGAAACCTGAGACTGTGGCAGCGGAAGCACCTGAACAAGTGCCTGACTGGGATCGCGATCCGACTTTCGCCGAATTGAAACCTGATCTTGCCGCTCTGGAACAGGCCATGGCATTGGCGCAAGGTGGTGACCCTGACTCCGCAAAAAGCCAAACAGACAGTGACGCACCGGCTAAAGAGGAAGCGGTCATCGAAAAAGTCCCGGAAATTACGCTCGACCATGCGATTAGCCAGAAAATCGCTGATAACCTGATCGACGAGCCCGGAGAAGTCAGTCCACCCGATTCGGTAAACGCCGACCCTGAGCTTGCGCGTGTCGCCGCCGAACTTGCAAAAGCAAAAACCATTGACGACGTCGACGACAAAATGGCCGAGACGCTGTTTGGTGAAGAGTTGAATATGGCTGCGGCTGAAGTTCGCGCCACTATACAGCTAGCCGAATCCGCCAATAATGATGACGATGTTCCAAGCATAGAACCGCAAGTAGCCGCGGAAGCCAGTATGGTTGCACCTGCCGAGGTGAACGTTGCGGCAACGCCTTCGGCTGGCCCCAGCGGGCTCGATCCATCGGCATCCGAGCGCCTGAAAACAGTCCGGGCACTGAATTCTGATACACATCCATCTATGCGCGACTCCAACAAGCAACCTGCAGCGAACCCGGCTCCAGTACAACCCGCGCCGCCTGAGACCCCGAAGTCGATCGAGGATCAGATCAACACGTCATTGACTCAAACTCTCAAGGCCCTCGACATTGTGCCACCCGTAACCGAAGACGTGTCCAACGACGACGAAGAAGAAGAAAACAAAGGTGGTTTCCTGAGCCGCTTTAAGCACTCCTAGCAAACTATTGAGTCGCTACGTAGCGCAACACGATGTTCTCCAGCATCGCAAGTGGAACCGCTCCATCGCCCAGCACAACGTCATGAAACTCACGTAGGTCGAATCGCTCACCGAGTTCCTGTTCGGCAATACGTCTCAGCTCCCAAATTTTCAACTCTCCCAATTTATAGGCAAGCGCCTGGCCGGGCCACGAGATGTAACGATCAACTTCGGAGCGAATGTTTCCTTCCGACAATGACGTGTTGTCATGAAAGAAATCCATCGCTTGTTGCCGGGTCCACCCTTGTGAATGCAGCCCTGTGTCAATGACCAGACGACAGGCGCGCCACATCTCGTAGCTAAGACGCCCAAACTCTTCATAGGGAGTCCGGTAGATACCCATCTCAACGCCGAGCTTTTCACTGTACAGTGCCCATCCTTCGCCGAATGCACTGAAATACAGGTTGCGACGGAACTCCGGGACAGACCGCATTTCAAGCGCCAGAGCGTTCTGGTGATGATGGCCCGGCACAGCCTCATGCAAAGTCAGGGACGGAATTTCGTAGAGTGGACGTTGGTCAAGTGCGTAAGTGTTAACCCAGTATGCACCACCGTGACTCCCACCTGGTGGTGCGCCGTAGTATGCACCCGTCGTGTAGTTCGGCGCGATCTCATCGGGTACGGGGATCACGCCATAGGATTGGCGTGGCAACTTGCCAAAGAAACCCGGCATGACATAGTCGATTCGTTTCGCGATGTATGCCACTTCCTTCAATAGTTGTTCCTTGCTGGTGGCATAGAACTGCGGGTCGGTGCGAAGAAAATCACTGAACGCGGCGAAATCGCCGTCAAACTCCAGGTCGTCGATGACCTTCTGCATGTCCACCCGAATGCGTTTGACTTCCTGGAGCCCGGTCGCATGAATTTCGTTCGCCGTAATCGTGGTTAGAGTCGTATAGCGTTTGATATTAAAGGCGTAGTAGTCCTTGCCTTGTTGAAGATCCTCTGCGGCGATCGTCTCGCTGGCCGCGTAGTCTTCGTGCAGGAATGTTGCTACCGCCGCAAATGCTGGAATCACCGCGTCACGAATCACCGCCCGACCCCTTTCGCGCAGTCGCATCTGATCGACATCTGCAACACGTGCGCTCATAGTCACGAACGGTTCGTAGAAACTGCTGTCCTCCGGATTCTCTTTAATTTGTGCTTCTATCGTTGGCAGTACGCCGTCAATAACAATTTGCGCCAACACGAATCCGTTTGCTGAACCCTCACGCATGTTGTCGAGATTCTCATCGAAGTAACGCGGGATATCCGACAGGCGGGCGATGTAGTCTTCATAGTCCCCCACACTGTCCATCGTGACACCGTTACTGACCGTCAGGGCATTCATGAAAAAGCCCGAGAAGGTATTGAACGGAATCCTCGCGAGATTCAGCTCGTAGGCACCGATGGAGTCCGCAAGCACCCACTGAAACAAGTCTGAATTTATTTGCCCGGCGACGCTTAACGAACCACTGTCAATATCGCGCGCACGCCGCAGAAAACTCTTCTCCGCCTCCATGCGCCGTAGCTGATCGCCACGAATAACGCTGGGCATACGATCGTTGTAGTCGTTGACGCCGACCGCAGTGGCCATCGTCGGATCCTCGCGCAGCGAGAATTCCCAGTGCTCGGCCATAATGGCATCGAGCTCTTTCTCCGCAGCCGATAATTCCGCGTGCGCATTCCCGGCAAGAAAAATGAGCGCAAGAAATCCGGCTACTGTGACCGCTCGAACACCGATTGACAGGAGCGCCACCTATTTTGCGGCTTCGAGCGCAGTCAGCCGCACCGCTTCGAACTCATCGCCGGAATTCCACGACGGCATCTCATCGGCGTTAGCGATTGCCAGTCCGGTCCAGAAACCCAGCAAGGCATCGTCTTCCATGCCAGTGAAATTCCAACTCGGATCGTATTCATCGGACGGCTGATGGTAATTGACTTCCGTGAAGTGGTCCTGCTGCTCACGACCCCACTCGGGTGGGCGATCGATGAAATCCGTGCCCGAATCGAGATACATCGCCGGCACTCCGATTTTCGCAAAGCTGAATTGATCGGAACGATAAAAGTAACCTCTATCAGCGAACTGATCTGCTTTGACCGTGCGCCCTTGCTCATGCGCGATCATCGTGATGATTTGATCGATGGAAGACTTGCCGAGACCCACGAACGTCACATCGTGGGTATGACCCCAAATATTGCCGCCGTCGTAATTAATATTTGCCGCTATTTTTCCGGGGGCAAACGTCGGGTTCGCCGCATAGTATTCGGAACCAAGCAAGCCTTGTTCTTCAGCTCCTACCAGGGCCACCAGTACGGAACGACGCGGCGCCTCAGGCAATGCCTTGAACGCTTTGGCAATCGCCATCACCTGTGCAACACCGGTCGAGTTGTCCATGGCACCGTTGTAAATCGCATCACCGTCGTCATTGGGCTTACCGATTCCGAGATGATCATGATGCGCGGTATAAATAACCACTTCATCTTGCAGCCGCGGATCACTACCCGGAATCAGGCCAAGCACATTGGCAGATTGGACACGCGTCACTTCGACATCCATGGCGAGCGACGACGTCACGCCTAGAGGCACCGGCTCGAAGTCACGATTGAACGCGGCCTCACGAAGTTCATCCAGATCCATGCCAGCCATGGCAACAAGATCGCGGGTCGCATCTTCTGCAATCCATCCGGTCAACTGGCTGCGAGGCTCATCTCCGGCGGGTAATTCGAACTGCACACCCGTACCCGACGTCTGCACGACCTGGAACGGATAACCCGCCGAAGGAGTGGTATGAATAATCAGGGCACCAACTGCACCGTGCCGCGCGGCAGTCAGGTACTTATAGTCCCACCGCCCGTACCAAAGTCGCGTCTCTCCAGCGAACAAGTCCGGGTCCCAGTCCGGGTCGTTATTCATTATGAGCAACACTTTGCCCGTGACATCAACATCCTTGTAGTCATCCCAATCAAATTCCGGCGCCTGAATGCCATAGCCAACGAACACGAGTTCGGCGTCTGCAAATTCAGCACGATCCTCTTGTACGCCGCTTCCGACGATGTACTGATCCCACTGCTTGAGCTCCACAGATTTGCCATGCCCTTCGAATGTCCACGTGCCGGGCTGCGCTGTATTCAGGCCAACCAGGTCAAAGGGTTGCTCCCAACTTCCGTCACTGGCTCCCGGCAGCAAGCCAAGAGCCTCCATTTGCGCGGCGAGGTATTGCCGCGCCAACTCATCGCCACGACTCCCCGGACCACGACCCTCATATCGATCATCCGAAATTTCCGCGACGATGCCGCGCATGTATGCGCCCTGAATCTGCAGCGCTGCTTCCTCTGCAGCGGGATTGCCGCCATTGGTTGCGACGTCTGCGTCTAGCGCGTTGGTTGATGATTCTTGTTTGCCACAGGCAACCAACAGGCCGCACATGGAGATAAGTACTAGTGTGTATTTGTAATTCAAGTGAGTGACTCCGAGAATAATTGAGGCCGCTGCTAGCGGCGGCGTTCGATAAGAATTTCGTAGCGACCCTCTGGCCCGATATACCAGCAGGCCAAAGTACTGGTGATACTGACAATGATTGCGCCGAAAAGTGCGGACCAGAATCCTGCAACAGCGAAGTCATCGAGCAGTGCCGCGACCAGCCCGAACATTGCAGCATTCAGGACGAAGAGAAACAGACCTAATGTCACTATCGTCAATGGCAATGTCATCAGGAAAGCAATCGGTCTGACGATCGCATTGACCAGCCCAAGCAGGAATGCAGCGAGGATGAAATTGATAGTGCCTTCAATCCAGACTCCGGGAACGATACGTGTCGCCAGGAACAGGCCAAGCATCGTAATGAGCGTACGTAAGAAGATTCCGTGCATGGGCGCATTATGAAGTAGTTTGCTAGAATCGCCAACGCCGTCCCGGTAGCTCAGTCGGATAGAGCACCAGATTCCTAATCTGGGGGTCAGAGGTTCAAAT
The DNA here is from genome assembly GCA_022573655.1 of Pseudomonadota bacterium. Classification (GTDB taxonomy): domain Bacteria; phylum Pseudomonadota; class Gammaproteobacteria; order Steroidobacterales; family Woeseiaceae; genus UBA1847. The sequence goes on along the minus strand of JACZTO010000009.1, from coordinate 42,838 downwards.
CCTCTTCGGGACGCCATTTTCGACATAATGCATTGTCTTAATGAGACACGAGTCGCAATTATCGCTGCAAAGCCGAGGTATTGTAGGCGTATACGAGCTAATTAGCGTGTGAGTATTGAATATGTCGGGCAAACGGCACCATCTTGTGAACCAGGCAATCAGGTGGATGACTGCGGTCGCTGCCAGTGTCCTGCTCTGCATCGGCGCTTCAACACCCGCACTGTCACAGGTCTATGAGGATACTGCTGCCCAGGACAGGGCCGCAGCCGATGACCTCTATCAACGGTTTGAGGCAGAACGCCGTCGACAGGAACAGGTACAGCTGGAGAATCAGCGCCGCCAACATGAAAGGATGCGCATTGAGAGTGAGCGCTTGCGGCAAGAGACTGAGCGCCGCGAACAGGAAAAACTACGACTCGAGAATGAGCGCTTGCGGCAGGAGAACGAGCGCCACGAGTTTGAACGGTTGGTACTTGCGAATGAGGTCAGGCAACGGGAACTCGCTCAAACCGCTGCGCTTTTGAGGCAGGCAGAGCGAGTCGAATACAATAATGGCACAGACATTTATGAGCAGTTGCGGGCACTGGGCCAATTGAAAGATAATGGAATCCTGACCGAAAAAGAATTTCAAAGATTGAAGAAAAGGGTTCTGAACTAACAAGGAAGTCGGTCGGCAGCCCCAGGTAGATTCGCGGCAAGGAGAATAACCCGTGTTGAAAGCTGGATCACGAGCTCCCGAATTCATACTTCCAGACGCCAACGGCGTGGATACGGCTTTGTCGGATCTGCTGCAGAACGGCACCCTGTTATTGTATTTTTATCCAGCAGACTTCACGCCCGGATGCACCAAAGAAGCGTGTTCGATTCGCGACCTCCACAATGATATTCAATCGGTCGGATTGCAGATCGTGGGAATCAGCCCGCAGGATGGTGACAGTCACAGGCGTTTTCGCGACGAGCACAACTTGCCGTTTATCCTGCTCAGCGATCCGGAAAAAGTTGCGATTAAGATGTACGACGTCGATGGACCGTTCGGCGTTGGTGTCAGGCGCGCGACATTTCTAATCAACCAGGATCGTACAATTCGTGACGCCGTACTCGCCGACGTCCGTATCGGACGACACACGGAATTCATCGAGAAGGCGGTAATCTTGCGGGAAACGGCAGGACTCACTCGCCCTGTACAGTGACGACAACGTGCCGTGTGTGCGGCGCATGCCGGTGTTCCCAAAGATAAATACCCTGCCACGTGCCCAGCGCGCATTGTCCTGCGCTGACGGGAAGATTGAGATCGGACTGCGTGAGAATGCTACGCACATGCGCTGGCATGTCGTCGGGGCCCTCCGCTGTGTGAGTAAACATCGGATCGCCGTCCGGAACCTGCTTTGACATGAACGTTTCAAGATCGAGACGAACGCTTGGATCTGCGTTCTCGCACAGCATCAGCGACGCGCTGGTATGGCGGATGAACACATGACACATACCCATCTTGATGCCGGAAGCTGCCACGACGTCTTGCACACGAGCACTCAGATCATACGTGCCGCGACCTTGAGTGGCGACGACAAGTTCCTCCTGGGATATCACGACTCAGGTGCGGTCCGAACGTAGGGCTCCCCGTAACGCAATCGAATCGTCTTGGTCTTGCCAAACCAGGGTATGGAGACGATATAGATATTGTCGTATTCATACTCGTCAATCAACGGCACTTTCTTGCTCGCACCCATGTTGCCGATAAGAGCGGGCAAGGTGTTGCTATGGCCGACCACCAAAACGATCTTGCCTTTATGCTTTCTGACGATTTGCTCCATGATCGTTTCAGTATCAGCAGCATCGTAGGAGGTAATTGGCAAACCTAACGCGTCAGCAAGCGGTTGCGCCGTATCAACAGTGCGCCGGTGCGGCGTCGCATAAACCGCGTCGATGCCGGCTACAACATCTGCATCGACCAGCTGGCGTGCGAGTTCGACAGCCCGTTGTTGCCCGGCCAGGGACAGCAGTGGATCATCGGCCGGTTCTGCTGTTTTTTCGGCGTGCCGAACGAAAATCACAGTAGTCGTCGCCTGCGATTCGAAAAACCATGCAAGACCGACCGCAATGGCCGTGTAAATAATAATGACCTGGATGCGGCGTTGGCGCCGGCGACGACGGCGCTCAGTATCAGACTTCGACTTCCCCATGGAGCGCGACTCTACTCGTCGTCGCGATCGTCAGCAACGATTCTGTAATCACCTTCAATAAACTCACCGGGCGACTGCTCACGTCGCGCGGGTTTCGATTTCATCTGGCTTCGCAACGTGCGGTTGAACCACCACACACGCAAACCAATAATGGCGGCAAGCACTGTGATGATGCTACCGAGGACGACCAACGCAAAGAATCCCAGGACGATAGAGGCACCGATAGCCAGTGCACCGACGACAATTACAAAAATATTGGCGATCGGGTTGCCAATCGAAACTCCACGATTCATAGCAGTGTATTTCAAGCTTTGTTCCTTAACAATCGTTGCATAACCATCGATTATTCGACCGATTTCCGTGTGTAAAATCCTTCAAACCACGATGTCCATGTTTCGCCGTCATCTGCCGAGGTCTCAAAAAACTGTCGCACCCTGCCGTCCGGCAGAAGCGTCCACAAGCCACGAAACGGCTGCGTCGAACCGCTGGATACATAGTGAATGGTGCCGACCAACAGCATACCCTCTTCGGTCATGCCACCGCGAATATTAATCTGGCTGCCACTCGCATCATTCCATACTTGCACCCACTCCCCGCTGACCTTGTCGAGATAATTGATGCTCATTCCGCTGCCACCACTGGCGCTGCTCCAGATCTCGATCAGGACACAGCCGCGTTCGGCACGCTCGATTACATTGCTGCCGGCATAGGTTCCGCCGGCGCCGTGAACCTCCCATTCGCCTACCCAGAAATCGAATGCTGAAAACGCCTCGTCGTGTTCGCAGGGATACGCCGCAACTGACATTTCAGCGACCATGCTGTCAAAAGCGGCGTTGCCCGCCAATGTCCCGAGGACAGGATCGCTGGTAATTATTCCTACGGCTGTAAATCCGCTCGCTGCAACTGCCTGAAGATCCGCGACGGCACCTTCGGTATCGCCGCTCAGTACTTTCAGGCGCGCACGTTCCATCTTGACCTGCAACGATGCGAATTCAAGATCATCGGCCTCGGAGAGCGCATTCAGCGCGACATCGTAACGCTCAGCCCTGCGTGCACTGACCGCAAGTCGCAACCAGGACAATCCGTCATCAGGATTCCCGGCAACGATAGCCGTGTATGCCTCCAGGGCCTCCGCCCATCTCTCCGCCTGATACAGGTCGTTCGCATCAGTTTCTGCCCATGCCGAAGATATCGTCAATACACCAAGTATTATCAATATCTTACAAAGCTTTCTTAAAATCAAGATTACTTACTCCATGGCGTTTCAGAGGTGTAAGACAACAGGATATGGAAGTCATTCCAATGAATTTCAATAGATACCTGCTTAACGGCTTGAATCCTGCGGATACTGCAAGCACAATTCGCAGCCGCTGGCCCCTACACCGGAGAGGTGGCAGAGCGGTTGAATGCACTGGTCTTGAAAACCAGCAAGGGTTAATAGCCCTTCGTGGGTTCAAATCCCACCCTCTCCGCCAAACAACTGTGCCCCTCATCAAGGGGCATAATGGTTGGGTGCGAGGGCCTGGGATTATGCTTGTATTGCCCCATCCGATACAGGAGCTCGATTTGGCCACCATTCTCATCACAGGCTGCAACCGTGGCATAGGTCTGCAGCTCGCAACGCAACTTGACGCTCGTGGCGATGACGTCATCGCGGTTTGCAGGACTGCGAGCGATGCGTTATCCCACCTCGGCGTTCGCGTCATCACGGGTATTGACGTTGCTGATGGCGATTCTCTGCACCGGCTCAAAGGCGAGGTCGGCGAACAGACGATTGACGTTCTCATCAACAATGCCGGAATAGTGCACGGCGACAAATTTGGCAGTCTCGATTACGATGAAATGCTGCAGCAATACCGAGTCAACACGCTGGGTCCATTGCGAATTACGGAGGCATTGCGCGACAATCTTGCCCAAGGTTCGAAGGTCGTCATTATCACAAGCCGGGTTGGCTCGATTGCAGATAACAGCTCCGGCGGCTATTACGGCTATCGGGCATCCAAAACGGCGGTCAATCAGGTCGGCGTTAACCTCATGCACGATCTCAAACCATTGGGGATTGCTGTCGCACTACTGCACCCAGGATACGTCGCGACCGACATGACCAGCGGTAAGGGGATATCGCCGGCAGAATCGGTGAGCGGGCTGATTCAGCGCATCGACAATCTCAGCATGGAAAATACCGGCGGATTCTGGCACGCCGAAGGCTATGAGTTACCGTGGTAGCACAGCACATGATTGGTGTAGAATCGCCCCATTCGTATACAAAGGAGTTACACGAATGCAGGACAATATGAATTCAATGGCGCCAGTCTCGAGCCTCGCGGTCGATGATCGCGCCGAGTTTATCTGGAAGTGCTACGCGCACGTCGTCGGCGCACTGCTGGCGCTGGTCGCAATCGAAACGTATCTGTTTCAGTCCGGTGTGGCCTGGGCGATTGCCGAACCCATGTTGGGCAGCCCGATGCTCGTCCTGATGGCGTTTATGGCCTTGAGTTGGGGCGCGAGTCATTACGCGCACCGGCTTAAGTCGATCACCTCGCAATACGTCGCTTTCGCAGTGTTCGTGGTGGCCTGGTCGCTGATGTTTGTACCGATGCTGGCAATGGCGCTGAAAATGGATGCCAGTGGCAGCATGATCGAAAGCGCCGCCGGTGTCACGGTGTTTGGCTGCGTCGCCCTCATCGCGACCGTGATGATTACGCGTAAGGACTTTTCCTTCTTGCGCAGCGTCATGGTCTGGGGTTTCTTTATCGCCATTGGCCTGATCGGCGCGTCTTTTCTGTTTGGCTGGAATCTCGGCACCTGGTTTTCTGTCGGCATGATCGGTTTCGCTGGCGTGGCTGTTCTTTACGACACATCGAATATCATGCACCACTACCCGCAGGACAAATATGTCGCTGCGTCGATGGCCTTGTTCGCATCGATCGCAATGATGTTCTGGTACATACTGAGACTCATTATGAGCCGTCACTAAGCATCTGAACTCGAAGGGGCCCGGCATGGGCCCCTTCTCTAGTGGTATCTATGAGCGACGCCGTACGATATTCGAGATTTCTTCCACCGGGTGCAACGGGCGCCCTTCTGACGCTTCTTCTCTCGTTTTCTGCACACGCGCAAGATGAGCAGGCGTTTAATGACATCGAAGCTGCGGTCGAATTGCAGGATTTCTCCCTGCTCGTCGCGACAGAAGACATTGACGTCGATGGCCTGAACAACGTCCGCTCACGCGTCAACGAAATCGAGATCGCCGCAAGTGCCTGCGCCGAGGAAAGTAGTGCCGCGCGTACTCGGCTCGAAGAACGATTCGTGCCGCTGACGGACCTCGATCCCGAGGCCAGCCAGGAAATGATGGACCAACGTCGGGAAGTCAGAGCGGCGCTGCACGAGGCTATCGCGCAACAAGCCCGCTGCGAAGGGATGCTTGACGCGACTAAGGCATTGCTGACAACGATATCGGACAGGCAGAATGAACTGTCGCAGCAATTCCTGTCGCGAAAATCGCTTTCTGTATTTTCTTTGATTAAGTCTTTCCCGTCGCAAGTGGTCGAATGGCCGTCGCGGGTTCGCGAGTCGCTGACGCTGGACCTGGTGATGGGGATCACGCCGGTCGTTCTGTTCTGGCTCCTGATCTTCGTCGGCGCGATAGCCGCTGTCGCCGGAGTTGTCGCCAGACGCAAGTTTGCGCTTTGGTACGAGGCGGCTGGTGGTGACGACGCACCGCCACAAATGAAATATCTGTTCACGAAACCGCTCGCAGAATTCGCACCGTTGTGGCTAGAAGGTGCTGCACTAGTGCTGGTCTTGACGATTACGATTCCGGGCGCTTCGAGCGACATGCTCGTCATCCGAGGTGCGCTCGCGATATTTGCATTCGGCCTCAGCTGCGTCGTCGTCAACTGGGTGACGGGACCGCTCTCACCGTCTGCCGATATCAAGGGACTGATTCCTGACCACGTTGCACCAATGCGCTTGCGGATGTACTTTGTCGTATTGACCGTCTGCGTCAGCTACGTCGTGCTCGGTAGTGAGTGGTCGTCAGTCCGTGAATCACAGCCCTATATAGTCGGCCGGGCTTCGATGATTTTCCTGATGGCGACTGCCCTGCTTTTTCTCTTGACCTACCTGGGTCGTATTCCGGGGCTGCGGAATCGTTACAAAGCGCTGCGCTATCTCGCCGTATTGACCGCCGTCGTGGCCATTATCGCGCTCCTGTCGCGCTACCAGAACCTGTCCGGGTACCTCGTACAAGGAATCGTAAGAACCGTACTCGCGCTGTTCCTGCTGTGGATATTCCTGTGGCTGTTTTACGCAGCATTCAACTACCTGATCGAGCAGGAATCGTCAACAGCGTCCCAGGTGCGGACGACGCTCGGCATTAGCGGCAAGGGTAGTGGTACCGGCATTGGCTTTATGCAGCTCATCGCCGACATGGTTCTGTGGATCAGCACAATCGTCTACCTGATCTATGTCTGGGACACTACTGGTTCCACACTCGACAAGTTACGCCTGTCTGTCGTCGAAGGTTGGGAACTTGGCGGTGTATCGATAGTTCCCAAAGATGTCATCGGCGGCATCCTGGTCTTCTTGCTGCTCATCGTTTTGATTGGCTGGATCAAACGCTGGGTGGATCGCCGCTGGTTGCAGCGAGTGATGATCGAACGTGGCGCACGCGACGCGATCCTGACGCTATTTGGCTACGTCGCGTTTATTCTGGCGATCGTCATCGCCCTGAGAATAGCCAATGTCGACCTGACGGGTCTGGCGTGGATCGGTGCGGCACTGGCTCTTGGCTTGGGTTTCGGGATGCAAGGCATTGCCAATAATTTTGTATCAGGATTGATATTACTGTTTGAGCGTCCCATCCGGGCCGGCGATTTTGTAACAATCGGAGATATTGAGGGCTTCGTACGCAGCATTCGAATTCGTGCGACCGAGATTGAAACACTCGATAACCAGAATGTCCTGGTTCCGAATGCCGAGCTCGTCTCCGGGCGGGTCACCAACTGGGTTTTGCACGATACACACGGTCGCCTGAAGGTGCAAATCGGCGTAGCGTATGGCAGCGACGTCGAAAAAGTACGGGATATTCTGGAAACCGTCGCGCGCGCGCATGCTGAGATCATCACCGACGGACGTGCACCGGCTCCACGTGCGCTGTTTATGGGATTCGGTGACAGTTCGCTGGACTTCGAATTACGCGTGCGAATTCAACGCATCGAGCGCAGGTTTTCGGTCACGAGTGATCTGAATTTCGAGATCGACAGGGCGTTTCGCGAGGCCGGTATTTCAATCCCGTTCCCACAGCGCGATTTGCACATCGTGTCGTACCCGGAGCCGCCGCAAAAAACGGCAATGCCAAAAGCAAAACGCGATACAAAGACAGCGCCACCAACAGAAGACATTACGCGTAGCCATGAGGCCAGCATCGAAACGGCCAGAGACAAAGACGAAGTCTGGGCAGCGATAACCGAGATCGATATCTTGAAACGCTGGCTGGCCAGGGACGGTTCGTTTACGGCACAAATTGGCGGTCTTTTTGACTTGTCCCTGCGCGACGGCTTTGCCATGAGCGGCCGAATTGACATTTACATACCCACGCGGCGCCTGCGTGCAGTCTTGTCACCGCTGGATGAAGAGGAACCGCTGCCGACAGGTCCGATTACCATCGATTTCCAGGTGCGTGAGATTGGCGACAATACACAACTCACCATCACCGTAGCCGGAATTCCCGGTAGCGAAGATTGGGAAGAATACTATCGACTCTCCGTCGATCGTTGGCAGGCTGCACTCACGGAACTCAAATCTGACGTGCTGCGCAAGTAGGTTCAGGCCGCCAGGATCTCAACACCACCCATATACGGTTGCAGAACGACGGGCACTCTTATGCTGCCGTCTGCGTCCTGATAATTTTCCATGACTGCGATGAGTGCCCTGCCCGCCGCAATGCCTGAACCGTTCAACGTATGAATGAGCTCTGGCTTGCCCGTATCCGGATTGCGGCAGCGCGCCATCATGCGGCGCGCCTGGAAATCGTTGTAATTGCTGCACGATGATATTTCACGATACTTATCTTGCCCGGGTAACCAGACTTCAATGTCGTATGTCTTGGCCGAGCCGAAGCCGACATCACCCGCACACAACGCAACCACCCGATAAGGCAACTCCAGTTTTTGCAAGATGATCTCCGCATGACCGGTAAGTTCCTCAAGAGCCGCCATGGATTGGCCGGCCTCGACAAATTGCACGAGTTCGACTTTCTCGAATTGGTGTTGCCGCAATATGCCGCGCGTGTCCTTTCCGTATGAACCGGCCTCTGATCGAAAACACGGTGTGTGGGCGACAAGACGCCGGGGCAACTGACTGGCTTCGAAAATTTCGTCACGAGCCAGGTTGGTCAGGGGCACTTCAGCTGTCGGAATCAGGTAATACGGTATCTCGGTATCCGTCTTGAACAGGTCTTGCTCAAACTTGGGCAAGTTGCCGGTGCCAACCAGAGCTTCGGCATGTACGAGATACGGCACGTACATTTCTTCATAACCGTGTTCACCGGTATGAGTGTCCAGCATGAACTGGATCAAGGCACGCTGCAGCCTGGCAAGCGGACCTTGGACAATCGTGAAGCGTGAACCTGAGATACGGCTGGCGGCGTCAAAATCAAGCATTCCCAGGGCCTCGCCCAGTTCGACGTGATCACGCGCGACAAAATCGAATTGGGTAGCCTCTCCCCAGCGCCGAATTTCTGTGTTGTCATTTTCATCAACGCCGTCCGGGACACTGTCGTCCAGAAGATTGGGCAGACCGAGTTCAATATCCCGCAGGCCGGTCTGGACTTCCTGCAACGCGGTTTCGCTGGCTGCCAACCTGTCGCCCATGTTCTTGACAGCAGCAAGCAATGGCTCAATGTCCTCGCCCTGGGCCTTGGCCTTGCCAACGCTCTTTGCACTGGCATTTCGTTCGCTTTGCAATTGCTGTGTTTCAACCTGCAAGTGTTTGCGGCGTTCTTCGAGTCCCAGGTATTCTTCGGTGTCGAACTGAAATCCGCGCCGTAGAAGGTTGGCGGCGACCCTGGATGTTGCCTGGCGAAGTATTTTTGGATCAATCATTGCGGCTATCTGACGTCGAACGTTGTGAGTTGTTGCGGCGCTCAATTTCCTCGAGCTTTTCGCGGATTCTGATCTCCAGGCCACGAGGCACGGGATGATAATACTTAACCGCACTCATGTCGTCGGGAAAATACTTCTCCCCGGCGGCCAGCGCATCGGCTTCGTTGTGCGCGTAACGGTAATTCTCGCCATAGCCAAGCTCTTTCATCAGTCGTGTCGGCGCGTTTCGAAGGTGCATCGGCACATCAAGTGAGCCACGCTCGCGCGCATCCTTCATAGCAGCTTTCGAGGCCTCGTAAACGGCATTGCTCTTCGGCGCACACGCAAGGTAGACGACGGCCTGCGCCAGCGCCAATTCGCCCTCCGGGCTCCCGAGTCGCTCCTGTACCTCCCAGGCATCCAGGGTCAGGCGCAAACTGCGTGGGTCGGCGTTACCGATATCTTCAGACGCCACACGAATAAGACGCCGCGCAATGTACATTGGATCGCAGCCACCATCGAGCATGCGCATCAGCCAATACAATGACGCATCCGGATCTGTACCACGAATCGACTTGTGCAATGCCGAAATCTGGTCGTAGAAATATTCACCCTGCTTGTCGAAACGCCGCCGACTGCCACCAGACACCACGTCCGCTACAGTCGAATCACTGATGACATTGTTTGCAGATAGATCCGCGGCCAGTTCCAGCAGGTTCAGCGCGCGCCTCGCATCGCCGTCAGCCGCTGTGGCTATGAGGTCAACAGATTCGTCGCTGATCGAGAATTTGTTGGCCAAGCCACGTTCTTCGTCCTGCAGTGCGTGCCGTACAATTTCCACGAGGTCGTCATTGTCCAGCATCTTCAACACATAAACCCGTGCACGCGAGAGCAAGGCATTGTTCAGTTCGAAAGATGGATTTTCAGTTGTCGCGCCAATGAAAGTCAGCGTGCCGTCTTCAACGAATGGCAAGAATGCATCCTGTTGGGCTTTGTTAAATCGATGCACTTCATCCAGGAACAGAACAGTACCGCGATTGCTCATCTGGCGATGCTGCTCGGCCCTGGCGACCGCCGCCCGGATATCCTTGACGCCTGCCATGACGGCCGAGAGTCCGATGAAATATGAATCTGTCGTCGTAGCAATCATGCGTGCCAACGTCGTCTTACCCGTTCCCGGTGGCCCCCAAAACACCATTGAATGCGGGCGTCCCTGCTCGATGGCAGCTAGCAGCGGCTTGCCGTCTTGCAACAGGTGTTTCTGACCAAAAAACTCCGCCAACGACGCGGGTCGCATTCGATCCGCCAGTGGCCGATCGCTATCAGCGCTTGCTTTGCTTGCAAATAAGTCAGTCAATATTGGCGCCAGTACTTCGCCTCAGAATCCAGCCCTCAACACGCAGACACCATCCACCTGCACCTGCCGTTGCGACCGCAATACCGATGATTATACCGGCAGCATCCGCCGCAACGTCGAGCCAGTCAGCGGTACGGTAGCTGACCATGCGCTGGCAACTCTCAATAACCAGCCCGAATGCCAGCAAACCAACCGCAATTCGCCAATACGAGAGCGGACGATATTGTCCTGCAAACCAGATCGATAGCACCAGGAATGTAGCCCCGTGCAACCATTTGTCGATGCTTGCAATCCAATTAAGTATCTCGATCTTGTCATGCCAAAACCAGACAGCCGGCAACAGCGTCGCGGCGAGCACTGCAAGCAGGAGAAAGATGCTGGCCGATTGCCAGCGCCGTGCATACTGCAAAGGCAACATCAGAAGTCCGCGGCTTCAGTCGTGATGGGCACACCAACTACGTCGACACCATCGGGCGCCGAAAACTCGAATCGCTCGGCATCGATCGGCTCGTTAATGGTGACATCGTGCAACGCGATCAAGGTTGTCTGCTGCAAATTATCGAAAAACATCATGCGCATCAGTTTGCCATCGATAAAGCCGAGTTCGATACGATTGAAGCCACTGTTTTCGTCTTTCGGTTCCAGGCGTACCCAGGTCGTCACCTCGTCAACCGTCGTACCACCAAAATTGAACTGCGCCAGGGCATCCTTTGCTCCGCCCAGCAACAACGCAGGCGTATTGGCCAGCGCATCGCGCTGTGGTTTCACCGTGACCTGCTGCAAATCCAGATCGTAACTCCAGACATTGAGACCGTCGGCGATCAGCCACTGTTCGTAGGGTTCACTATAAGACCAGCGAAAACGGACGGGACGTTCGATTTCCAGCGTTCCGCTGGTCACTTCGACCACTGTACCGTCGGCATCTATCAACGACTGCTCAAAACTGCCTTGCATGGTTGTGACATCAGTGAGGAAATGATGGACGAGCATCTCGCCCATTTCGTCGACGCTCGATTGCGCCGCTACATTCGCAGCTGAGCAGGCAATGACGAACAGCAAAATGAATTTTCGGATCATCAGTGGCAGCTAATCATCTTTGGCCGGAATCGACACCAGAATTTCACGTGTGCCATTCGACTGCAACGGACCGACCAAACCGGCCGCTTCCATCGACTCCACCATTCTCGCAGCACGGTTGTAACCAATTTTGAGGCGCCTTTGCACCCCCGAAATTGACGCTTTGCGTGTGTCCATGATTCTGGCGACTCCCGATGGGCAGGACCCCTGGCTTTCACGGAATTCATTTGAAATCGGACGGAATTTCATCAATAAAATCTATCAGGTCGCCCGCTTTCTAAAGCTGCGCGTTCCTGAGGATGATTCAATTGACTTTTCTGAGTTGCCGGACAGATCGAAGATGAGTTTGCCGGATAAGTGGATACTCTCCAAACTCGAGCGTGCGGTTAAGAATGTAAATGAAGCTATGGATGATTATCGTTTGTCTGCGGCGCTAAAGAAACTATATGAATTTCTCTGGAATGATTACTGTTCATGGTACGTGGAATTAATCAAACCCGATCAATCCGACCAGAAAATTCCACGCGAGACATTGCAGGTCGCCTTCTGGACGCTTGATCGCAGTCTCGCGCTTTTGCA
>JACZTO010000009.1:0-30551 GCA_022573655.1 Pseudomonadota bacterium | reverse complement strand
ACGCTTTGCGTGTGTCCATGACCACTCGCACTGCTTGATCGTAAAGCGGGTCACTTTCCGCATCGGCGCTGTCGGCTGGCATATTATCGATCCCTGCCAGCCCTGGTGTTGGACCCGTCGGTCCCTCCAGAATTTGATCGATATAGCGCGGCGTGCCGCTTTTCTTGAGGTACCGGACAACCGCATGAACCTCGCTGTCCGAAACGTAGGCGCCGTGTACCCGTACGGGCACAGACGTCCCAGGCGGCAAATAAAGCATATCGCCATGTCCCAGCAGGTTTTCCGCGCCCTGTTGGTCGAGAATCGTCCGCGAGTCCACTCGCGCGGAGACTTGAAACGCGATTCGCGTCGGCACGTTGGCCTTGATGAGGCCGGTGATCACGTCCACCGAGGGTCGTTGTGTGGCAAGGATCAGGTGTATGCCGGATGCACGTGCTTTTTGCGCCAGTCTTGCAATCAATTCTTCGACCTTCTTGCCCACAATCATCATCATGTCGGCGAGTTCGTCAATGATGACGACGATAAACGGCAATGGCGTCAGGATTGGATGCTCAACGGTTTTTTCCTCGTCAAACAGGTCTGGCGGCTTGAACGTCGGATCCTTGATCGGTTCGCCGGCAGCTATTGCATCGCGAATTTTACGGTTGTAGCCGCCAATATTGCGCACGCCCAACGCCGACATCAGCGTGTAACGGCGATCCATCTCGGCAACACACCAGCGCAGCGAATTGGCCGCTTCCCGCATGTCAGTCACCACAGGCGCAAGGAGATGTGGAATGCCTTCATACACTGATAGCTCGAGCATCTTCGGATCGATCATGATCAGGCGCACGTGCTCAGGGTGAGTCTTGTACAGAATACTCAGCACCATCGCATTGATGGCGACGGACTTGCCCGACCCTGTTGTGCCTGCGATCAGGAGGTGCGGCATCCGCGTGAGATCGACAACGACCGAATTACCGCCAATATCCTTACCCAGAGCCAGGGTCACAGGAGACGCCAGATCATCATAGGATTGCGATTTGATGATCTCGCCAAGCGTAACGAGCTGGCGATTCTCGTTCGGTATTTCCAGGCCGACATAAGACTTACCGGGGATCACCTCGACAATACGAACGCTCACCACGGACAAAGACCGCGCCAGATCCTTCGCGAGGCTGACGATCTGACTCACTTTGACACCAGGCGCAGGATCGAGCTCGAAGCGCGTAATGACCGGACCCGGCAATACCGACTTCACTTCCACGTCGATGTTGAAGTCTTGTAGCTTGAGTTCCACCAGCCGCGACATCGCTTCAAGCGAGTCTTCCGAGAAGCCAGGCCGTTGCTCCGGAGGATCGTCAAGTAGCGACAAAGGCGGCAATTCGCCTGCGGCGGGAGGATCGAACAGCGGTACCTGCCGCTCTTTTTCAGCCCGGACGCTGGGCTCCAGTGACGGCACAATGCGCCCGATGCTCGGTTTTTGGCGATTTGCCTTAAGTTGTTTTTCGACTTTCACGAAATCCTGGCGCGCAGCGGCCTGACGTCGTCCTTCCGCCTTGTCGCGCAGCTGGTCAATCGTGAGCCTGGCCTTTTCGATGCCAACCAGTGTCCAGTGCCCAATCCGGTCCATGACGGCGATCCAGGAAATCCCAAGGAACAACGATACGGCGGCAATCCAGAGACAGAACAGCAATGTGCTGGCGCCCAGAAGTTTCATTACGGCTGCGAGTCGGATACCCGTTATCTGGCCGATGATGCCGCCAGCCGTCTCGTTGAATCCCACGGGTGAGAAATGCAGGGTTGCCAGTGCGCAGCTGGTGACCAATGTTGCGGCGAATCCAGATAAGCGCAGCGCGAAATCAAGCCTCGTCAGCTCGATCTTTGTCTTCTGCTCACGGTAAAGCATCCAGCCAAGGTAGACGACCATGACCGTGAAGAGATAGGCGGGCCGGCCAAAGAAATTGAACAACAGATCGGCCAAGAGTGCACCAATACGGCCAACGCCGTTCTGCACCTCGGCGCTCGTGGTCGCCTGGCTGAATCCCGGATCCGCGGGGTTATAGGTGAAGAGCGCAAACCAGAGTATGAACGCCAATGCACCGAATACGTACAATGCGCCCTCGCGCAAGGCCCGGTTGACCTGGGTCGACAGGCGCAGTTCAGGCTGCTTCGATTTCGTGGCTCTTGCCATAAAGATTCTGTTTTCCCTACACTAGTGTGGTGTAACGTATAAATGGCACATATCAGCGTGGCGAGAAGCCGCCAGCTGCAAGGCGCGTCTCGCAGGAAATGGCATGTCCTTTTCAAGAGATGCAACGCCGCAGATGGCGGCTTCTCGCCGCGCCCGAAGGGAGGCCCACAAATGATCCAATCCTGCGTTGCAGCCCTTGTTAAGGGGCCAACCATTAACTGCGAGCTGCGCCTTGTCTTGAATCATTTGTGGGCCTCTGATATGTGCCATTTATACGTTACACCACACTAGCTAAAACACGCGTTGTTCCGCATAAAGCTTGCCCGCATCATAGCCCCTGAACGTCGTCCCTTGAAAATCATCCAGGGGAACGCATTTCCGGACTCTGCGCGGGCAGATCACTACACCTTCTTCACGGACAAATTATACATGAGTGACTTGAAACATTGCCGGGTTCTGATTCTGGGCTCCGGTCCTGCCGGCTATGCTGCCGCCGTTTACGCTGCGCGCGCCAATCTCAATCCCGTCATCGTGGCGGGTATCGAGCAAGGCGGTCAGCTGATGACGACGACTGATGTGGATAACTGGCCTGGCGATGTCGAAGGCCTGCAGGGCCCCGAATTGATGGCTCGTATGTTGCGGCATGTGCAACGATTCAACACTGACGTCATCAATGACCACATCCATCGCGCGGATTTGTCGCAACGACCGTTCAGGCTGGACGGCGACTATGGCAGCTACACCTGCGATGCGTTAATCATTGCGACGGGCGCCACTGCGATGTATCTCGGGCTGCCCTCTGAAGAAGCTTACAAAGGTCGTGGTGTATCTGCCTGTGCTACCTGCGACGGTTTTTTCTTCCGCGACAAGCCGGTTGCTGTGGTCGGTGGCGGGAATACCGCTGTTGAGGAAGCCTTATACCTCAGCAATATCGCCTCCAAAGTCACGCTCGTACATCGCCGCGATGAACTGCGTGCCGAGAAAATACTGCAAGACAGCTTGTTTGCAAGAGAACGTGAAGGCAAGATCGAAATACAATGGGATCACATCGTCGAAGAGGTGCTTGGAGACGATGCCGGCGTAAACGGGTTGCGCATTCAAAGCACCAAGAATAAATCGAGCACAACGGACCTGAAAGTTGACGGCGTGTTTATTGCAGTTGGCCATAAACCCAATACCGGTCTGTTTGACGGCCAGATTGATATGAAAAACGGCTACATAATCGTCAAGTCCGGAATATCGGGCGAGGCCACGGCAACCAGCGTGCCTGGCGTGTTTGCGGCCGGCGATGTTGCCGACCAGATTTACCGCCAGGCAGTTACTTCCGCGGGAGCCGGTTGTATGGCCGCGCTGGACGCCGAAAAGTACGTCGACGATCTCGATGACTAGTGGATGACCAGTGAAGGTCACGGTTCACGACAGTATTTCCACGATCGCCCGTGACGATTGGAACCAACTCGCCGGTACCGAATACCCTTTCCTCAGACATGAATTTCTGCATCTTGCGGAAGCGAGCGGTTGCGTATCGCCTGAACATGGCTGGACGCCGCGCCATCTAACCATTGAGAGCGCCGGCACGCTACGCGCTGCGATGCCGTTTTACCAAAAATCTCATTCATGGGGGGAATTCGTTTTCGATTGGGCCTGGGCACAGGCTTACGAGCAAGCCGGACTGAGCTATTACCCGAAACTCATCTCGGCCGTGCCGTTTACGCCGGCACCGAGTCGCCGCCTGCTGCTGGCCGATCGCAACGATTCGGACGCCGCTGCCGCACTGTTGCAGGCGGCAATTGATCTCGCCAGAGAATCTGACTGCTCATCGATACACATACAATTTCCGAGTAACGACGAGTTGCCGCTATTCCGCGAGGCCGGCTTTCTGTTGCGCAAGGACTGTCAATTTCATTGGCATAACCGCGACTATGAAGATTTCGATGCGTTCTTGGCAAGTTTCGGCTCCGCGAAACGAAAAAAAGCGAAACGTGACCGACGGCGCGTGCAGGAAAACGGCATTAGCTTCCGCCGCATAAGGGGCGCGAATATCGATGCCGAAACCTGGTCCATAGTCTACTCACTCATCAGCCGCACGTTCCTGATTCGCGGTGCTGTGCCCTACTTCAACGAAGCGTTCTTCCGCGGCATCAGCGCAGAAATCCCGGACGGAGTCCTGATCGTGCTCGCCGAAAAAGACTCGCAAACCGTAGCGGCCGCCGTGTTTTTCGAAAGCGCCACCACGCTGTACGGGCGCTACTGGGGTAGTAACGCACACTACGACGCGTTGCATTTCGAGACCTGCTACTACCAGGGCATTGACTACTGCATAGAGAAAGGATTGCAGGTCTTTCAACCGGGCACACAAGGTGAGCACAAGATTAGTCGCGGTTTCTCGCCAGTGGCGACCTGGTCCGCCCACTGGCTTGCGCACCCGCAGTTTGCGCATGCGATAGAGCACTACCTCGACGAAGAGGCAAAGCACATCGATCAATATATTGATGCCGTCGACCTGCACAGTCCCTATAAACGTGACGGTCACCAGTCGTGAATGACAACCGCGTCTCGTGGCTCAGTCCTGATGATCCCAAGGAGATGTTTCCGCCAGTCAGCACAGCATTGCGCGAACCCAACGGATTGCTGGCCGCGGGTGGCGACCTGAGCCCGGAGCGACTTCTCAGTGCGTATCGGCAAGGCATCTTCCCCTGGTACGATGAGGGTCAGCCACTATTGTGGTGGTCACCGGATCCACGTTGCGTCTTGCAAAGCGGCGACTATCACGTCTCACGCCGACTGCGGCGTGAATTGCGCAAATCGCCTGCCGAAGTTCGCATCAACACCGCATTTCGCGACGTCATCAGTGCATGCGCCGCACCACGTCGTTCGCAACAGGGCACGTGGATTACGGCAGACATGATGTCCGCTTACGAACACTTGCACGCACTCGGCTGGGCCCATTCGATCGAAATATGGCAGGACGGACAGCTCAGCGGCGGCCTCTACGGCCTGGGAATCGGCCGGGTATTCTTCGGGGAATCGATGTTCAGTCTTACGCCCAATGCATCGAAGACAGCCCTGCTCGTACTGTCACAGATGCTCGAAACCGGCCGGCTGAAGCTGCTCGACTGCCAGATGGTGTCACAACACCTTTTAAGCCTCGGCGCCAGCGAGATTCCACGCGCTGATTTTGTGACTCGCGTGAAATCCGCATGCGGCCGTTGCGAAAAATTGACGGACTGGCCAGACACCCCGATAATTTGCTCGGGCTTATTGTCGAAATAACGACTCTATAGCATTGCAATACCAGCACCATTTCTGCACAATTCGCGAGCCTTATAGCACTAGAGAGAATCGAATCCCTTGGCAAAAGAAGAAGCCATCCAAATGGAAGGCGTCGTAAATGAGACGCTGCCCAATACAACCTTTCGAGTAGAACTCGAAAACGGTCACGTCGTGACTGCGCATATTTCAGGAAAAATGCGCAAGAACTACATCCGTATCCTTACGGGCGACAAAGTGACTGTTGAGTTGACGCCCTACGACCTGAGCAAAGGCCGCATTGTCTATCGTGGCCGCTAGATCAGCTTTCTGGCAGGTGCTCCAGCTCCTTTAGCACCGGTTCCGCATTCAATTTCAGATCGCCATCATCGTCGACGGTAATCTTTACATGCCCGCCCTCCGCGAGGCTGCCAAATAGCAATTCTTCGGCCAGCGGACGCTTGATGTGCTCCTGAATGACCCTCGCCATCGGCCTCGCGCCCATCTGCGCGTCATAGCCACGTTCAGCGATCCAGTCACGCGCCGCATCGTCGAGCTCCAGCGTTACATTGTTGTTGTCCAATTTCGCCTCGAGTTCAACAACCAGTTTGTCAACGACGCGTTGAATCGAATCAGCCCCCAATCTCGCAAACTGGATGATTACGTCAAGGCGGTTGCGGAATTCAGGGGAAAACGCCTTCTTGATGATCGCCATGCCGTCCGCGCTGTGGTCCTGCTGCGTGAACCCGACCGATGCCCGGCTCATTTCCTGGGCGCCTGCGTTCGTGGTCATGACGAGGATGATGTTGCGAAAATCAGCCTTGCGACCATTGTTGTCCGTAAGCGTGCCATGGTCCATCACCTGCAGCAGCAAGTTAAATACTTCCGGATGGGCCTTCTCGATTTCATCCAGCAATACCACTGCATGTGGATTCCTGGTCACCGCTTCGGTCAGTAGTCCGCCCTGATCGAAGCCAACATATCCAGGCGGCGCGCCAATCAGGCGCGACACAGTATGCCGCTCCATGTACTCCGACATGTCGAAGCGAAGCAGCTCAACACCCATCAGCATGGCCAACTGACGCGTCACCTCGGTCTTGCCTACCCCAGTCGGGCCGGCAAACAGGAAGGCGCCAATGGGCCTGTGTTCCTCACGCAGGCCAGATCGCGACATCTTGATGGCACTGCTTAACGCCTCGATCGCACGGTCCTGACCGAAAATAGTCAACTTGAGATCGCGCTCCAATGTGCGCAACGCATCGCGGTCTGATGCGGATACACTTTTCGCCGGAATGCGCGCCATACTGGCGACAATATTCTCAACCATTTCCACCGTCACGCGAGTACCACGCTCTGCAATCGGCTTCAGTCGCAAATTGGCGCCCGCCTCGTCCATGACATCAATTGCCTTGTCAGGAAGATGCCGGTCATTGATATGCCGAGCCGACAACTCGACCGCGGCTTTCAGCGCCGGGATGTCATAGTGAATGCCATGGTGCTCTTCAAAGCGGGACTTCAGTCCGTTCAGGATGGCAACCGACTCTTCAATGCTGGGCTCAGGAAGGTCGATCTTTTGAAAGCGCCGTGCCAGCGCATGATCTTTTTGGAAAATACCGCGGTATTCGGAATAGGTCGTCGAGCCAATGCAACGAACCTCACCGTTGGCAAGCACCGGCTTGATCAGGTTGCTGGCATCCATCACCCCACCTGAGGCCGCTCCAGCACCGATAACGGTATGAATTTCATCGATAAAAAGGATTGCACCTGGATCGTCTCGGATCCCTGCAATCACACCCTTGAAACGTTTTTCGAAGTCTCCCCGGTACTTGGTTCCCGCAATCAGAGCGCCCATGTCCAGCGCATAAATCGTACTGTCGCGCAGCACCTCCGGCACACGCTCTTCGGTAATCATCCTCGCCAGACCTTCGGCCAACGCAGTCTTGCCAACGCCGGCCTCGCCAACGAAAAGCGGATTGTTCTTGCGGCGCCGACACAGAATCTGAACGGTGCGTTCTATTTCGAGTTCGCGGCCAATAAGCGGGTCGATTTTTCCCTGCAATGCACGCTCGTTCAAGTTAGTAGTGAATTTTTCGAGTGGCGATGCCTCTGCTTCGGTCTCGGACTTGAGTTGTGTTTCCGGTTCCTCATCAATGCCTTCACCCGGAACCTGCGGCAAGCCGTGAGAAATGTAGTTGACAACGTCGAGACGGGTGACATCCTGCAGACTCAGGAAGTAAACAGCCTCGGACTGTTTTTCTGAAAATATCGCGACCAGCACGTTACTGCCGGTGACTTCTTTCTTGCCGCTGGACTGCACGTGAAACACCGCTCGCTGCAGTACGCGTTGAAATCCCAGTGTGGGCTGAACCTCGGTGTCGTCTTCAACGGCCAGCACTGGCGTTTGTTCGTCAACGCATGCGGTAAGCTGGCGCCGCAGTTCTGGAACATTCGACTCGCATGCCTTGAGGATTTCGTGAACTGTGGGAATATCGAGCAAGGCCAGCATGAGATGCTCAACGGTCATGAATTCATGGCGTCGATCGCGCGCCCGCTGGAACGCTTCGTTCAAACAGAATTCAAGCTCACTGCTCAGCATGATCTAACCTCATTCCCTTGTCAGGACTCTTCCATAGTACACAGCAACGGATGCTGTTGCTGCCTTGCAATGCCCATTACCTGTGCGACCTTCGTTTCAGCGATTTCATGGTTAAATACGCCGCAAATTCCTTTTCCCTTCGTGTGAACCTCAAGCATGACCTGAGTCGCACGTGTGCGCTGCATGCCGAATATCGACTGCAATATGTCAACGACGAACTCCATGGGCGTAAAATCGTCATTTAACAAGACCACCTGGTAGAGTGGCGGCCGTTTGACTTTCGGCTCGGCTTCCTTAACGGCTACCTCATAGCTGTCGTTTTGATCGATGTCCGTTGGGCGTTCACTCATGGCTGGTCTTGCGGCGCTAGTCGCCTAGGGAACCTCTGATTAATTATTTCACGGTTGCGCCGGGCGGGGAATGCTTGAAGATTAAGGCGCGTTGGCGACAACATACCCTCAGGTCTGTCGAGTCAACGCAACGCCAAAATTCGAGCATTCCAACCCGGCCCTCAACGGAATGTTTAATATCAATGGGTTGCGCTCTGTTTTCTCCGATACGTCGTTGTGGCTCTCGCCAAGGACCAAGGCCATTACCTTCGAGCCACGCCTCGTCTCGAAGAAAGCAGAGCAAGCAACGCAGCCGTGAAATAACCAATCAGAGGTTCCTTAAGTCAATAATCTGCTTGTTCGTGGTGCAGTTCAACCCGTATCATCGGGTCGCGACGTTTACAGGTAAATCGGGTATCAGAAATAGTCACTTCGGACATGATTTCAAGAGCCAGTTTGTCGAAACTATTGAATGTCGACGGCGGTAATGCATTTGCAGCCGCGAACAGGTATTTGCCGGCGCTGGCAAGCCTGTTGCTCGTCGTACTCATAGGATGGCAAATTGCGACAATAATCTGGGCACTTGTCCCCGGCAACGCTGCCGGAGTTGCCGTGCCTCTGCCGGCCTCATTGCCGATATCCGGTACGTTGTCAAACTCGCGATCTGACGTAATCGCGATCGCCGAATCACACCTGTTCGGCGTCGCCGCCACAGGGCCATCCGATGTCATCGCCGTCATCGAGCCGGATGCCGATCTGGCGGACACCCATCTCGTCAATCTCGTTCTAAAAGGTACGGTAGCGTCGCAGCAGGCGGAATTTTCTGTTGCGCTCATTGCAGACGGCAGCAACGAACAAAAAGTCTATGCTATCGGAGATGCGATTGGCTCTGGGGCCAGCCTGCATGCAATTTACGCCGACAGAGTGGTACTGAATGAAAAGGGGCTGTTGACCAATTTGAAGTTGCCGCGCGAATTTGTAACGACGCAGGCCAGCAACGTGCGACGCGCCACAACGAGAACGCGGCAAGTATCACGAAACTCGCAGAGCATTCAGGCGGTGGTGTCGCAAAACTTAACGAGACTGTCCGATGTCATACGCCCGACACCGTATCTGGTGAATGGACGACCTGCCGGTTACCGTGTTTACCCGGGTCGCGATCGGAAGCAATTTGCGGCACTCGGGTTGCGGCCGGGTGATTTGATAAAGGATATTAACGGGCAGTCACTAACGGACCCCAAACAGGCAATGGCGATATTTCAATCCCTGGGCACAGCTGACCAGGTAACTGTCACCATTGAACGCAATGGACGACCCCAGACCATCATTCTCAATACCAGCCAACTCGACCTTGACAAGACGAAGACCAAATGAATCGACAGATGACTAAATCAAAGCAGAATTTCAAGCAAAGCACATTTCGACTATTGCTGGCAGTCGCTACATTGATGCTTGCGCCTGCCGCATGGGCACAGCAGGCCGATGTGACGCTTAATTGGAAAGATGCGGACATCCGGACGGTTGTCGAAGCCGTCAGCGAAGTGACTGGCAAGAATTTTATTCTCGATCCGCGAGTCACAGGCAAAGTGACCTTGTTGTCATCGTCGACAATGTCACCTGACGCTTTTTATGCAGCGTTCCTGTCAATACTGCAGGTACATGGTTACGTTGCTGTCCCCAGCGGAGATCTGATCAAGATTCTCCCCGATGCCACGGCCAGGCAATTTGCGGGTCCAATTGGGATCCTTGGCGCGGCCGGTCCGGATGACATTGCGACGCAGGTTGTCCAGGTTCATAACGTCGCCGCCACTGAACTGGTGCCGATACTGCGCCCGTTGATTCCCCAGTATGGTCACTTGGTCGCGCATAGCGGTTCGAACATGTTGATCATTTCTGATCGCGCTGCCAACATCGCGCGCATCGTTAGCATTATTCGTCGAATCGATATGGCCAGCGACTCGGAAATCGAAGTGGTTCCGCTACAAAACGCCTCTGCAACTGAAATCGTGCGCATTATTACTGCACTGACTCAGACGCAGCGATCTGGCAGCGCGCCAGGATCAACCAGTCTCGTCGCAGATGCGCGCACCAACAGTGTTTTAATCGGTGGTGACAAATCTGACCGCTTACGACTGCGTACCTTGATCGCGCATCTCGACACGCCGTTAGAGGCCGGCGGCAATACGCGGGTAAGGTATCTGCGCTATGCCGACGCAGAGGAGCTTGCGGCCAAGTTGCAAACACACTTTAGCAACCGGGCGACAGCAGCAGGCCAGCAAACTTCAGGGGGCGCTTCGGCGGACAGCGTCACCGTCTGGGCAGACAATCAAACCAATGCCATCGTTGTCCATGCGCCAACAAAGATGATGCGCTCACTGATGCTAATCGTCGACAAACTGGACATTCGCCGTGCGCAGGTCCTTGTCGAAGCCATTATTGTCGAAGTGACTGTCGATAAGACCTCCGAACTCGGTGTCAGCTGGGCCATTGGCGGTAAGGGCGATGATGCGCCTATCGCAATAACCAATTTTCCTGACTTCGGCCCCGGCGTCGTGCAGCTCGCCGCTGCGGCGGGTGGCGACATTATTGATCCTACTGGCCTGATCGGCGAAGGACTCACCTTGGGCGTAGGTCGGATCAGCGACTCAGGCGTAAGCTTCGCGGCGATACTTCGCGCGCTGCAAGGTGACGCAGATACCAACATCATTTCCACGCCTTCGATCGTTACGACCGATAATGAAGAGGCCACGCTGACCGTTGGTCAGGAAGTCCCGTTTGTCACCGGCTCGTTTTCGAATACCGGTAGCGTCGGCGGCGCGGTGAATCCATTTCAGACAATCAATCGTGAACAGATCGGTGTAAAGCTCACGATCACGCCGCAGATTAACGAGACTAATTCGCTCGTACTTTCCATCTCGCAGGAAATCTCAAGCATCGCGCAATCTGCCGCAGGTGCCGTGGACCTGATAACAAACCAGCGAACTATCGAAACGACCGTTATCGTCGATGACGGCCAGATTCTGGTGCTCGGCGGTCTCCTTGAGGACGCGCTTCGGGAAAGTGACCAGCGCGTACCGATTCTAGGTAGTATCCCGCTCATTGGAGCGCTGTTTCGTGTCCGCAAGACTGACAAGATCAAGACAAACTTGATGATTTTTATTCGTGCCACGATATTACGAGATTCAACGCAGACAGCGCTGGAAACGAATGCCAAATACAACTTGATCCGGGATTTCCAGCGGGCACAACAAGACCGAGGTGTGCAGTTGATGCCGAACCAGCAGCGACCAATGTTACCACCACTTGAAGAAACGAATAATGCGGACAGTTCGGCAGCTGTAGAAGAATAAATCCGATGGACACCAACAGTGAAACTGGACCGGCAAGCGGCGACGAAGAAATTACGCAGACCGTTCGTAGAGCACTGCCCTTTGCATTTGCGAAACGTCATGGCGTCCTGATTCGCGAGATTGATAGCGAAGGCGGTGAGGCGGTCCATCGCGACGATGCGTCTCCACTTAGCCTGGCGGAGGCGCGTAGATTTGCAGGCGTGCCACTCACGTTGCAACGGGTTTCGGCCGACGTTTTCGATACGATGCTGCAGAAATCCTACGAGCAGGACAGCACAGGGGCGTCGCAAATGGTTGACGGCCTCGATGAGGAATTCGACCTCATGCAGGTTGCTCAGGGTCTGGAGCCATCCGACCTTCTGGAAAGCGATGACGATGCGCCTATCATCCGTTTCATCAACGCCGTATTAACCGAGGCTATCAAGGAAAACGCTTCCGACGTTCACATCGAGACCTATGAAAATCGGCTTGGCATTCGATTTCGCATCGACGGTGTCATGCGCGAAGTGTTGCACACGCGGCGCGCCCTCGCTCCGCTGGTCGTGTCGCGCATCAAGGTAATGTCCCGTTTGGATATTGCGGAAAAACGCCTGCCGCAAGACGGCCGCATTTCGCTGAAAATCGCAGGCCGCGCCGTTGATGTTCGCGTATCGACAATACCGTCTGGTTACGGAGAACGCGTGGTACTCCGCTTGCTCGACAAGCAGGCGGGCAGGCTCGATCTCATGTCCCTGGGCATGGACGAGGCGGTCATGCATACCATGGACGAACTTGTCCATAAACCACACGGCATTATTCTGGTTACAGGACCGACCGGATCCGGCAAGACCACGACCCTCTATGCCGCGCTGGAGCGCATAAACGACAACACTCGCAACATCATGACGGTCGAGGACCCGATCGAATACCTGATTGATGGCATCGGCCAGACCCAGGTCAACAACAAAGTTGAAATGACCTTTGCACGTGGTTTGCGAGCCATTCTGCGACAGGATCCGGACGTGGTGATGGTGGGCGAAATTCGCGACCTGGAAACTGCCGAGATTGCTGTGCAGGCCAGTTTGACAGGCCACCTGGTCCTCTCAACGCTGCACACCAACACAGCATCCGGCGCCGTCACCCGGCTGCGGGACATGGGTATTGCGCCCTACCTTCTGTCCTCCAGCCTTATTGGCGTTATGGCACAACGTCTGGTTCGCGTGTTGCATGAGGAAACCAAGATTCCATACACCGCGAATCAACATGAATGTGAAGTGCTGGGCGTTGATGCAGCCTCGCCGCCAACCCTGTACAGACCCGGCAGCGGCGGCAATCGTGGATTTGCCGGGCGGACAGGAATCTACGAACTCATCACTGTTGACGACCGCATGCGGGAGATGATTCATGACAATGTCAGTGAGCAGAAGCTGGAGCGGCACGCACGTACATCCAGCCTGAGCATTCGTGCCGACGGACGCCGTCAGGTACAACTTGGCCGCACGACGCTTGAAGAGGTCATGCGTGTAACTCGCGAGGATTAATCCGTATGGGTGCATTCGAATATGTCGCAATGGACACAGCGGGCAAGCAGTCCAAAGGCCTGCTCGAGGGCGACACACCCAAGCACGTACGCCAACTGCTGCGCGAGCGCAATTTGTTACCCGTCAGCGTTACGGAGGTTGCGCAAAAAGAAGCGCGCCGGCAACGCAGTTTTTCCTTCCGCAAAGGAATGTCAACGTCCGAACTGGCGTTGATCACCCGCCAACTCGCATCACTGTCACAGTCGGGCATGCCGTTGGAAGAATCCCTGCTCGCTGTGTCACAACAAAACGATAACCCACGCAGCAAGAGCATATTGCTGGGCACCCGTGCAAAGGTTATGGAGGGCTATACGCTGGCTGACGGACTGAGTGAGTTTCCGCAGGCGTTTCCCGAGTTGTACCGGGCTACCGTGGCAGCTGGTGAGCAATCAGGACATCTGGACGTAGTTCTTGAACGCCTCGCCGACTACACCGAGTCGCGACAGGAACTTCGCCAGCGCATTACGAATGCCATGGTTTATCCCATTACTCTCGTGGTCTTTTGCGTCGGAATTATCAGTTTCATGCTTGCAACCGTCGTGCCCAAGATCGTCGGTGTGTTTGAGAACACCAGGGCCGAACTGCCCGGGCTGACGCGCGGACTTATTGCGGCCAGCGATTTTCTGCGTGACCACTGGTTGTTGATCATTATTGGCATTTGCGTCGTGGTCTATGCGCTTTGGCGACTGTTGCAGGAAGACGGCCCGCGACGCCGCTTCCACCGATTCTTGTTGCGCATGCCTATCACCGGCCGCCTGACGCGTGGCATCAACACCGCGCGCTTCACGCAAACCTTGAGCATTCTCGCGGGTAGTGGCGTACCGATACTTGAAGCGTTGACTATCTCGGCCCAGGTGATTGAGAACCTGCCGATGCGCGACGCTGTCACGGAAGCAACTGTTCGCGTGCGAGAAGGCGCATCGATCAGCAAGTCGCTGGCGGCCAGCAAGCTATTTCCACCGATGATGATTCACCTGATATCCAGCGGCGAAGCAAGCGGCAGGCTTGAGGATATGCTGAGACGGGCCGCGGCGGGACAAGAACGGGAAGTCGATGGTCTTATCGCCACTTTACTTGGTATATTGCAACCATTGCTGATTGTTGCAATGGGCGGCATCGTACTGACGATTGTGCTTGCGATTCTGTTGCCCATTTTTGAAATTAACAACCTGATTCGCTGAGGTTAGCCATGACCGCCGAGAATGATGTTCCGAACGATGTCCAGACGGACAATGTGAAGAAAGAAGCTGCGAAGGTGGAAGACGATAACGTTGGCGATATTTCCGTTGAAATCAATGTCGAAGAGCTCGTCGCAAAAATTGAGGCGTCCGATACTGAAGACGCGGAGAAGGCCAGAATTCGAAAGCAGCTCGACAAGTTGCGCGAGCAACAGGATAGCGAACTCAATACTACTTATAACTTCGATCTGGACGACGATCTGTAGCACATGTTCAGTGAAAGTCGCGCGAGCGAACGCTGAGCCCGCCGAGCAATTCCGTATGATCGTTTAGTTGCCGCGCGATAACGTGTATCACCTTGCCTTCGATCTGCAATTCCCCGGCGACACCCAATAAGCGGGCACTCAATAATGCAGGCCGATACTGCTCAGCAACCTGCTTCCAGACGATCAGGTTTATGTGGCCAGTCTCATCCTCAATCGTGACAAACGTAACGCCACTGGCTGTTCCCGGCCGTTGCTTCGTGATCACCAACCCTGCAACACTGACCTGCTGGCCGTTACACATGCCGGACAGCTGCCCTGCTGTGACATAGCGGTAACGATCCAGGTGACGACGCAACAAACGCATGGGGTGACGCCCAAGCGTGAGTCCGGTGTTTTGATAGTCGGCGACAATATTCTGTCCCTCCGTCGGTTTCCTGAGCAGCGGCGCTGGCTCATAATGTTGCATGGAGCGGAACAGCGGCAAGGGCTTTTCGGTGCCCGCAACCGCCCAGCGTGCCCGATGTCGATCACCTGACAGGGTCCGCAGTGCCCCTGACGATGCCAGTACACCGAGTTCGCGACGATCAAGGCCTGCGCGCTCGAGCAGGCACTGCACCTGCTCGTACTCGCCTGACAACCGTTCGGCAACAATCCTCCGGCCTGCGTTCTCCGCCAGTCCCTTGACCATTCGCAGTCCAAGCCGCAGGACAGCGACACGATTGCCTTTCGCATCGATAACAGATTCCAGAGAACAATCCCAAGCGCTACGATTGATGTCGACGGGACGAACCTCTACATCGTGGCGTCGTACATCCTGAACGAGTTGCGAAACCGAATAAAACCCCATTGGCTGACTATTCAACAACGCACAGGTAAATGCCGCAGGGGTATGGCACTTCAACCAGCTCGACACGTAAACCAGCAACGCAAAACTCGCCGAATGCGACTCGGGAAAACCATATTCACCGAAGCCCTCGATCTGCCGGAATATTTGTCGGGCAAATTTCTCGTCGTAGCCACGCTCGCGCATACCGGAAATCAACTTGTCCTCAAACGGACCCAAACCACCGCGTCGCTTCCACGCGGCCATTGCGCGGCGCAGGCGATCGGCCTCGCCGGGCGTAAAGCCTGCCGCAACCACAGCGAGCCGCATGACCTGCTCCTGGAATATCGGCACACCCAACGTGCGCTGCAACACGCCCTTTACTGCATCGCTTGGGTAGTCGACTGCTTCTTCGCCGTTCCGGCGCCGCAAATACGGGTGCACCATGCCACCCTGGATAGGACCTGGACGGATAATCGCAACCTCAATGACCAGGTCGTAATAACAGCGCGGTTTGAGTCTCGGCAACATGGCCATCTGTGCACGTGATTCAATCTGAAACACCCCCATGGTGTCGCCTTCGCAAATCATGTCATAAACACGTGGATCCTCGGCGGGAATGGTTGCGAGCGTATACTCGCGACCGTCAAAATCCCGAATCAGGTCAAAGCTACGTCGGATCGCAGTCAACATACCGAGGCCAAGCACATCGACCTTAAGTAGCCCCAGGTCTTCCAGATCGTTCTTCTCCCACTGAATGACGGTTCGATCCGGCATCGCAGCATTTTCGACCGGCACGAGTTCGTACAGCGGCGCATTCGAAATAACAAAACCACCCACATGCTGCGACAAGTGACGGGGAAAACCCATCAGCTCACGAACGAGGTACAGCAGGCGTTTGATAATCGGGCTGTCTGGATCGAGTCCGGCTTCGAGAATTCGGCTGTCATCAACTTTGTGGCCGTCCCACCACTGCATCGAGCGGGACAGGCGGCTGATCTGCAGCTTACTGAGACCCAGGACTTTGCCAATATCGCGCAGCGCGCTGCGTGGCCGGTAGGTAATAACGGTTGCCGCAAGTGCCGCTCGTTCCCGGCCGTACTTGCCGTAGATATACTGAATAACTTCCTCGCGACGTTCGTGCTCGAAATCGACATCGATGTCTGGCGGTTCGTTACGTTCCTTCGAGATGAAACGTTCAACCAGCATTTCCATGCGCGCGGGATCGACCTCAGTAATCCCCAAGCAAAAGCACACAGCCGAATTCGCCGCAGATCCGCGCCCCTGGCACAGGATATTGCGTGAACGTGCAAAGGCAACAATGTCATGCACAGTCAGAAAATACTGTTCGTACTTAAGATCGGCAATCAATTTGAGTTCACGTTCAACCAGCGACGTCACCTTGCCGGGCACGCCGCCGGGCCAACGTCGTTGCATGCCCTCCTCGGTCAGCTTGCGCAGGTACGTCGCCGGCGTTGCTCCTTGCGGCACCAGCTCATCGGGATACTCATAGCGCAATTCATCAAGTGAAAACTCGATGGCAGCCGCTATACGAACGGACTCTGCGAGCAAATCGGGCGGGTAGACACGTTGCAGAACTTCGGGTGACCGCAAATGACGCTCGCCATTTGGGTACAACGCAAAACCCGCCTTATCAATGGTCGTGGCAAAGCGAATTGCAGTAACCGCATCCTGCACCATGCGGCGCGCACGACAATGCATATGCACATCACCCGTTGCCACCAGTGGCAGCTTCAGGCGCTGCGCCTCTTCACGAAGTCTGGCCAGTTGTTCTCGCTGCCGACCATCCGCCAGCAATTCAACGGCTATCCAGAGACGACCGCGAAAGGTCTCACGTATCCAGTGATCCTCAACATCAAGTGTGAAGTCCTGATCAGGAACCCACAGCACAAGGCAATCAGGCAAGCCGTCTTCAAAGGCAAGTCGTGTCAACTCATAACTGCCTTTCCCGGCGGCACGACGCGCATTTGAAATGAGTTGGCAAAGCGCGGCATAGCCGTTTCGATTCTGCGCAAGCGCAATAAGCTTACGACCACTGCGTAGTCGCAACTCGGATCCGATGATTAATTTTTTGAGCCCGAATTCCTTTGCGGCTGTGTGCGCACGAACAACACCCGACATCGAACATTCATCGGTGATTGCCAGTGCCTCGTAGCCGAGTTTCGCGGCCGTCTCGACCAGTTCCTCAGGATGAGACGCGCCACGCAGGAATGTGAAGTTACTCAGTGCATGCAACTCGGCGTATTGAATTACTCCGTTCTGGCTCACCCGAAAAAGCCATGCAGATACCAGGATGGTGTTTGCCTCCGGTTACGAAAAACCCACAAATGCATGCCGACCGCGTCAACCGCCGTATAATAGTCGCGGGAGATGCTGTCGTCATCCCACCATCCTGTTTCAAGTCGTTCGGGCCCGTCGAGAAATGTTAGTCGGCAACCGCGATGTAACGGGTAACCGCTGTCCACCGATAACAATGCCGGTTCGGGCAACATCCACAATGGCCGCTTGCGGTGCTGCCCGGCAGCTAATGTGCTGGCAGACCTTTCTGACAAAGGACTCTGCGTGCGCCATGCATACTCCGGACGATGTTCAGCGACCATCGCCATTGAGTGTACTGACTGCTCACCGATACGCGCGATAAGACGTTCGGCAAGTTGCGCAATCGAGTAACGTCGCTTCTGTACGCCGGGCTTACCGGAAAAACAAAGTTGCGCCGTCTCCGTCTGCAATGCCTGTGACAACCCACTACGTAAACGCACGGCAATGACTGCTGCGGGTAACTGCAATTGCTCAAAGCGAACACTCAAAAGTTCAAACCAACGCTCGGCGGATCGACCCGCGACTGCTGAGCCAAGCCGCAAGTCAGTTGCCACTCCCTTCAGGTGAAAAAAACTGAAACACAAACGCTGCGTACCCAGTTGCCGCGACAATAGAAACTGTTCATGCAGAAGTAATAACTCGCGGCAGATGTTGCGCAATAACTCGCGGTCCGATTGCTCTTCTGGCATTTCATAATCAGCACAGAAACGCTCGGGCGAACGCCAGGAATCCCGTGGATCGGGTAAATGTCCGAGTGCCCTGTCGAGTTCGAGCAAATACTCTGCGCCAAAACGCCTGGCAAACCCTGCGCGCGGCAAGCGCAGGCAATCACCAATGCTGCTAACACCCATACCCGTCAGGGACTCACACAACCCGGCAGGCCAGTTAAGACAGGCAAGTGGTAACTTGCGCAGGGCGGAGCCAAGGTTTGCATCGAGGCGGACACAGACACGACGACCAGCCCTTGCCAGCCAGGTTGCGGCCAGCGGCGTCGGCGCGATTGCCAGCGATGCGGCAAAACCCTGTGCGCGTAATCCTGCGGATATTTTCTGCCGCAAATGCTTGAGCCCGCCAAACAAACGCAAACTGCCTGCTATCTCAAGCAGCAGCACATTCTCGCCTGCAATAGAAACAAACGATGAAAAACGCTCAAGCCAGCTTGCCAGCACCTCAAGTGCCTGTTGCTCACGCGTCAGGCTACGCTCTTCAAGTCTGAGCGCAGGCAACAAAGCCAGTGCCGCATGCGCGGATTGTCCTGCCATGATGCCCGCTGCTGCTGCACGTGCATCAGCCAACAGTACACGGTGTATGCCATGCTGCTCCGCAACAATGGCCAACGCGCCCATAGCCTCAGCAGACGAGTGGCAGGCCTCCAGCGGCAAATTGGGCAGCCAGATACAAAACCACAAGCGCCGCACCGGCGTTGGTGTCAAAGATAGCGACTGCTGTACTGCAGAGGGAGTCGGGGCGGCTTCCCGTACCGCAACGGGCAATTTCCACGCCCGGGACATGGTTACAGGAACCTGTCAGATAGGTTCAGAAGGTTATTCAGGACAGTCGGGCGGCCACCGCGACTTTTCAAAATATGTACACGCGTGCCCTGCCCGGTCGATTGCAGTTCAAGGCGTAATGCAGCAGCCGACGGTTGCTGACGAGCGGCCAGAGGACGAAACGCGATTGCCCAGCAATGGCCTTTTTCCGCAGCCAGTTGCAGACGTCGACTGGCCTGATCATCAAGCTCGTCCGGCCACAATAATACGGCTGCGCAGGTGCCAGATGACAACGCCTGTTCCGCAGACCACAGCAGCTCGCTGTCGTCCTTTGGCCGCACGATGAGCATTCGTGACAAATCGATACCATACTGCTGTAACGCTGGCGCATAGGGTTGAAACGGGGGTGCCACCCAGGCAATCCAGCCTGGCTCGGTAGCGTCGGTGTGCGTTTCTGCGGCACTGAGTTTTGCCAATGCCGGCATCAACAAGCGCAGCTCACCGATACCGTACTGAGCGGTCAGAATTTCAGTGAGTGCCGCAGGCGGCCAACCGCCTCCGGGCAGGCAACGATCAAGCTTTGGGTAACCACTGGCGAGCCCGGTCTGCCTATTGAGCTGACTGGCAACCCGACTGCTGCCACGCCAGATGCGCGGGTTTTCAAGTAGTTTCTCAAGACTCATTAATATAACGACATACCATCGCGGATAACGCCCACGACGACGCCTTCGATAATGAGTTCCTGTTCCTTCAGGTCAATTTCGATGGGCTCGAAGTCGTCATTCTCCGGCAGCAGGGTCACGATTGTGCCGTTTTGCCGATAACGTTTGACGGTGACTTCATCATTGACACGCGCAACAATGATCTGCCGGCTGCGCACCTCGGGTGTGCGATGCACCGCTACAAGGTCGCCATCGAGTATGCCGGCATTCTTCATACTCATACCCTGCACACGCAGCAGATAGTGCGGTTTGGGATTAAACAGCTGTGGGTCAATTTTATAATGTGTCTCGATATGTTCCTCTGCGAGGATGGGACTACCGGCTGCGACCCGACCGACAAGCGGCAATCCCATCTGATCGCGCAGAGAATCTTTGAGCTGAATACCGCGCGAGGCCCCGGGCAGCAAATCAAGCACGCCTTTACGTTGCAGTGCCCGCAGGTGCTCTTCAGCGGCATTGGCCGACTTGAAGCCAAGTTCAGCGGCGATCTCGGCACGTGTCGGTGGCATACCGCTGACAGCGATAAATTCCTGAATCATTTCGAGTATTTGCTTTTGTCTTGGGGTTAGTTCGCGCATTTTCAGTAATTCCTGTATACATTCACAGTACATGGGATTATATACAGTACTTCGCTCAGTGCAAGTGCTAGGGGGACAGTGACCCTAACTCTTGAGAGTTAGGGTCACTGTCCCCCTAATTACCAAGGCGCGCTCCGACGGATGATTTATTTGTCGGCCATGGGCGACAAATGATAATAAAAACAGGTACAACGTTGCAGCGTCGGACAGATTGGGAAATAATGCGCCTGCAGATTTATTCAACTATCAAGGAACCACCCAAAATGAAAAAGACCGCACTCAGAGCAAGCGCACTTGTGCTCTTCGTAGCAATGGCCGCTGGCTGCGCCACTACAGGTTTGGACGACATCAAGGCTACGGCTGATCGCGCCGCTGCGGATGCGGCTGCTGCTGCTTCGGCCGCCGAAGCTGCACGCGCATCTGCTGATCGCGCCGCTCAGGCTGCTTCTGCTGCACAAAGCACTGCCGACCAGGCATTGTCTGCTGCAACAGCCGCGCAAGCGTGCTGTGAAGCAAATCGCGAAAGCATGGATCGTATGTTCAAGAAAACGATGTCCAAGTAGCGCAAGCTACTCTAATCATCTATTCGGACGCCGCGCTTGTCGCGGCGTTTTTTATGCTCGCCCCTGCAATGCTCACGCCAACGACTTCGGGGATGCCATCCGAACGCTCGACCAGTGCCTCGATCAAATCCCAGTCCAGTTGACCTGCACGCTCCGCGGTCACGGCGACAAATTGCTCGGTAACATGCGTCAGCGGATCCTTGCTGACTGATTCCACTGCTGGAATCTCGACATCGGCATCAAGTTCTTCGATCTGCTGCAACGATGCCGCAACGAGCGGCTGCGGAATTTCCAGCAATGGATGTACTTCAACGACAAGTGCTTCGCCTTCCCAGCCGATCTTCACGGGAACGTCGATGATACGCACGACAGTATTCACGCGGACATGTTCGAACAGGAATTCAATGTCCTCGGGAAACATGCGAATACAACCGTGTGAGACGCGCATTCCGACTCCGGCAGGCCGGTTGGTACCGTGAATGAGATACCCCGGAATACCCAGGCGTAAGGCCCTTGAGCCCAGTGGGTTCGCGGGTCCGGGCGGTACGATTCGCGGCAGCGGATCGCCGTCTGCGGCATGCTCATCACGAACGGACTGCGGCGGATACCACGCCGGGTTCCTCGCCATGGCGACGATCTTCGTACGTCCCAGCGGCGTTTCCCAGTCCATGCGACCGATACTCATGGGATAGGTATGAACTTTGGCGGTCTCGCCCGCTTTGGGCTCCGGGAAGTAATACATCCGGTACTCGGCAAGATTCAGGATCAGGCCGGTGCGCGGCCCGGGCGGCAGGACGAAGCGAGTCGGTAACACCACCTCGGTTCCCTCTCCCGGCAGCCAGACGTTGACGTCCGGATTCGCGCGCACGATGTCCTGATAACCGAGACCGTGGCGCCGCGCGATATCGACGAGCGTGTCATCATAAGTCGCTGTAACGCTCGAAATTACACCAACAACATCCTCGCCGTCCTGCGGCAAGTCATAGATCGTCGCGGCGGCTGGCAGCGCCAGCAGCAGCAACACAATGCAATTGCCAACTCCTCGCATCATTGGCCTTTCTCTTCCCTGTCGATGACTTCGGTTTCTGACTCAGCAGCTGCGAGCCATTCCTGCATCGCACTACTTTCCAGTAAGCGCTGCGGATAAAACCCGGCCGACTCGGGCAGATTGATACCATAGGTTCTTAGTCGCAGCACAACGGGCGCATACATTGCGTCGGCTATTGAGAAGTCACCGAACAACCAGCCACCGTTGTCGCCGTACTTGTGGTGACAGTCGGCCCAGATCGCGATGATGCGATCAATGTCGTCGCCAAGATCGTCCGGCATTGGCACTTTACGACCCATCGCGCGACAATTCATCGGCATGCCATTGCGCAAAGCGGCGAATCCTGCGTGCATTTCCGCGCATATTGCCCTGGCGTGTGCACGCGAGTCCGCATCCGCGGGCCAGAGGTTTTTTTCGGGCCAGCGCTCCGCTACGGTTTCACCAATCGCCAGCGTATCCCAGACCGTGGCCTCTCCCAGCAGCAGGATGGGCACGCGCCCTGCTGCCGAGAACGCGGCAATTTCCTGCGCAAACGCTGGCGTATCAAGCGCTATCCGGTGTTCGTCGAATTCAATGCCTGCTTCTTTGAGCAGCAACCAGGCGCGCAGAGACCACGACGAGTAGTTCTTGTTTCCTATGACGAGCCTTGGCTTCATTGTATCGACCGTTTGACAGGCCTCTATGGTAAACCATCACGCATTGACCCATACAGGGACTTGCCGGTAGCCTAACGACATGAGCATGAAAATTTCCTTCGAACTGTCCGATCGTGATCTGGACTTCTTTCGAAAAGCGCTCAAACAGTCTCGTGAAGCCGTTCGGGACGCGGATGAATCCGAGATCATCGAAGCCATCAGCGATGTCCTCAATGAAATCCGCAAGAACGAGCCTTTGCCTGATTTCGTCGGCAAGAGAATCCCTGAACTGGAGTCTCTGATCAATATGCTGACCGACGAAGATTGGCAACTGCCTGATACGGAACGCGAGCAACTGCTGGCAACTTTCGTCTATTTCGCCGATCCCGAAGACATCTTGCCCGACGATATTCCGGTCATTGGCTATCTGGACGATGTCATTATTATCGAACTTGTCGTGCGCGAATTACATCATGTGCGCATCGCCTACGACGACTTTTGTCAATATCGCGAAGAATTTGAGAAAAAACTCGGCAAAGACGTCGACCCGGTCATTCGACGAGATCGCCTGGATCGTCGGCGCCAGCAGCTGCATCAACGCATGCATCGGCGCACATCGCGACAGAAGAAAAGCCCACTCTGGTAATGGCGTGCGTATGGAACGTCAGATCAAAGCCGCATCAGGACCGTACCCCAGGTAAATCCTCCGCCGAATGCCTCCATCAGAATGAGCTGCCCTTGCTTGAGGCGGCCGTCGCGAATGCCTACATCCAGGGCCATCGGTACTGAGGCTGCGGACGTATTACCGTGGTCCTGCACGGTCACGATGACTTTTTCCATCGGCACGCCTATGCGTTTGGCCATGGCCTGGATAATTCGAATATTCGCCTGGTGTGGCACCAGCCAGTCAAGCTCATCTTTGCCCACGCCGGCGTTCTCGAGAGATTTGGAAGCAATATCGCCGAGTGTCTTCACCGCAACTTTAAACACTTCACTGCCGGCCATGTGTATCGCCGTCCCGTCGGTGCCGGCTGCCGCGAGATTGTTCGATGCACCGACCGGGTAGTAAAGCAAGTCCTTGTGTTTGCCGTCGGCCCCGAGGTGGCAGGCAATGATGCCTGGCTCTTTTGACGGTTTGAGTATGGCGGCTCCCGCACCGTCACCAAAAAGAACACAGGTATTGCGGTCGCTCCAGTCGACAAGTTTAGTGATGCATTCTGCGCCGAGAACCAAAACACATTTGGCTTCGCCGGCCTTGATGAACTTGTCGGCCGTAACCAATGCGTAAATAAATCCGGTGCAGGCAGCCTCCAGGCTGAATGCGATGCATGGCGGAATTCCGAGCTTGTGTTGAATGAGCGTCGAAATATTAGGGAAAATCAGGTCAGGTGTCGTCGTACCGGTAATCACCATGTCAATGTCAGCAACACTGATGCCGGCGTCTTCAATGGCGACCTTCGCGGCTTCTATGCACATGTCTGACGTCGTCTGGTCATCGGCACAGACATGACGTCGTTCCACACCGGTGCGCGTTCGAATCCATTCGTCAGTCGTGTCGACGATTTTTTCGAGGTCGGCATTGGTCATGATGCGTTCCGGGAGATAACGCCCCGTTCCGACAATGCGTGAATACGTCATGCAGCTTCCTCTTGCAACATATTGCCAATTTGCTGCGGCAATTGATTGCTCACTTCGACCACAGCTGTATCAATAGCATGTTGAAATGCAAAGGAATCTGCACTTCCGTGGCTCTTTATTACAATACCATTCAGCCCAACCAGAGTCGCACCGTTGTATTTGCGCGAGTCCATCTCAGTGGCCAGAGTACCCAGCACAGAGCGCGCCAGCAACGCCTGCAATTTTGCCAGCCAGTTGCGTGTGAAGCCGCGTCGCAGATAGTGCGAACAAAGACCAACGGTTCCTTCCATCGTTTTCAAGGCGACGTTGCCGGTGAAGCCGTCGGTAACGACGACGTCCGCTTTGCCGGCGAAAAACTCGCTGCCTTCGATGAAACCAATATAGTTCAGGGTACTGGCGCCAAGCATCGCGGCCGCAGCCCTGACTGTGTCATGGCCCTTGATGTCTTCGGCACCAATGTTTAATAGCGCAATGCGCGGTTTGCCTATGCCGGCTACGTCCGAGGTCACGATAGATCCCATCAAGGCGAACTGAAAAAGTTGCTCGGCCGACGCCTGCGTATTTGCACCCACATCGAGCAGGTGCAACGATCCACCTATCGCTGGGAGCTCTACGATAATTGCCGGTCTGTCGATACCCGGCAACATCTTCAATACAAATTTCGCCGTCGCCATCAATGCGCCGGTGTTGCCGGAACTAACACACGCATCGGCCTGCCCGTCCCTGACGAGATTTATGGCAACACGCATCGATGAGTCTTTTTTCTTTCTCAGCGACTCTGTCGGTGATTCCGACATTTTCACAACTTGGGACGCGTGCATTATCTGCAATCGCGAATCGTCCACGACATATCTCGACACAAGGTCTTGCAGCTCATCCTGATCGCCCACCAGAATCAGCTCGATACCGGCATGCTTCTGAAGTGTTGCGGCAGCCGCGCGCACGACGACCTCGGCGCCGAGGTCGCCACTCATTGCGTCAAGGGAAATGGTGGAGTGAGTTCCCACGAAGGTCGTGGCCGACATGAATCGGCCAGGATTGGGAATAGCTACTCTTCGTCTTCCGACACGGGCTGTTTCACCACCTGATTACCGCGGTAAAACCCGTCCGGCGTGACGCGATGCCGCAAATGTGTTTCGCCAGATGTCGGATCAACTGACAATGCTGCACCCTTGAGCTTGTCATGCGAACGACGCATGCCGCGCGTTGACGGCGTCCTGCGACTTTTTTGAACAGCCATTTTTTTCTCCCGTGCAACCCGTTACTCATCCGGGCCGTTATGTTTCTGCTCCATTCGCGCGCGAAGCGCCGCAAATGGTCTTGTCAATTCATCGGCGCCATCGTTTTTCGTCGATAACGCCTTGCATACTGCCATATTGTCGTGCATCGCTGAAAACGGCAATGCCATTATCAGCAATTCTTCCAGCAGATCCT
The DNA here is from genome assembly GCA_022573655.1 of Pseudomonadota bacterium. Classification (GTDB taxonomy): domain Bacteria; phylum Pseudomonadota; class Gammaproteobacteria; order Steroidobacterales; family Woeseiaceae; genus UBA1847. Next base: position 4,580 of record JACZTO010000009.1, on the reverse strand, counting down.
GTGGCCGGAGCGTGTTTCCCTCTAGCTCCCAGACCTCAAATCCGTCGTAACCGTCGACTGTTTGCTGCTCCTCGAGCAGCAAAAGGCGCGCATCCACTGCCAGCGTCAGCTGGAACGGCTCCAGACATCGCTGACATACCGCGCTGACCTCTGCCGTTGCACTTCCGGTCACAGCCGGCACATGCCGCTCTGCATCCAGAAAATCGAACCGCAACTCACCTGAAACGATCATCTCGCGCCAGTCGGAGGGCAGTTTATCAGGATCAAGCGCGGCAAGATCCGCCGCAACAACTTCGGCAAGTCCTTTGAATGAACCGATTTTTTCCTCTATTTCAATAACTTGCGCTACCGACGCCCATTCAGCTGCGGGTCGACGATCGCGGAGCAGATTGGCCATGGCGCGCGCATGATAAGGACCACGGAGGCTGCTGTCAAAGCCGCTGGCAGCGCCTTGATCCGGATAATGCACGCGCTGCATTACAAACCGCGTAGACTTTGCAGGAATTGTCCTAACATTCTGATTTATTTATGCAAAATCTTTCCGCACCGACCATCTTCCTGGCGTCTTCGTCACCCTATCGGCGCGGCCTCCTCGATCGATTCCTGGACCACTACGAGGCAGTCTCTGCGAACGTCGACGAATCCAACAAACAAGGCCTTGGCCCGGAAGAACTGGCCAGTCACCTGGCACGTAAGAAGGCCGAAGCGGTCGCAATCAATGCTCGCAATGCTCTTATTATCGGTGCCGATCAACTTGCGGTGCTCGAAGATCAGGTACTGGGCAAACCAGGTGGACATCAAAAAGCCATTGAACAGCTCCTGGCGGCGTCGGGCAAGACTGTCACGTTTCTGACGGCAGTCTGCATTCTCGACCCAATCGAACGTACCCGATACGAGCACACGGATAAAACCACAGTGCGCTTCAGGCGCTTCGATCGCCGTCTCGCCGAGGCATATTTGCGCCACGATGAGCCCTACGACTGTGCCGGCAGCTTTAAGATCGAAGGTGCCGGCTTCGTCCTGTTCGAGGCGGTGAATACCGATGATCCGACGGCGTTGATCGGCCTGCCGATGATGTGGGTTGCAGATCGACTATTGCAGCTGGGGTATCTCCTGCCGTAGCTGTAGGAGCGGGCCTTGCCCGCGATTGTGGGAGCGGGCCTTGAGCGATCGCGCGCAAGGCGCGCTCCTACGGTGTTTTTGCGCGCCGCGCCTTTACGATGCCCACGCTCAGGAATTTCTCCAGATCATCGGCCAGCGGCGCCGTAAAGTGCAGCTCGTTGCCGCTGTCGTCGGCAAATGCGATCGACTGCGCGTGCAGAAACAACCGCGGCAGCCCGGACTTCTTCGCCGCGCGATTCGCCGCGTCATCCCCATAGCGTTCATCGCCGGCAATCGGGTGTCCTACGTGGTCCAGATGCACGCGAATCTGGTGCGTACGTCCGCTCTCCGGCGAGCATTGCAGCAGACTGTAGAGGCCATAGGTGCGGGACAAATTCACTCGCGTCTGCGCCGACTTGCCGTCCCGCCGCACGACAACGTGGCGTTCGCCATGCTTGCGATGCTGCACAAACAATGGCGCATCGATCAGCTGCTCGCCGAGCTGCCAGTCCCCGACGACAAGTGCCAGATAGTTCTTCTCCACCTGCCCTTCTCTGAAGCGCTCGTGCAACTCCCGCAGTGCGCTGCGGCGCTTCGCCATCACCAGGCAACCCGAGGTCTCACGATCGATACGATGTACCAGCGCCAGATTCTTAAGGTCCGGTCGTGCATGACGCAGGAGTTCGATGACTCCGTGGCTAATACCGCTGCCACCGTGGACCGCGATACCTGTCGGCTTGTTCAATACCAGCAGACGCTTGTCCTCGAAAATCACACTATCGAGGAGATCCGTCGCCATCTTTGCGGAGGGTGGCGCGCCTTCTACACGGATTCGCGCCGGCGGAATTCTTACCTCGTCACCCTCCACGAGTTTGTATTCGGCGCGGATCCGACCGCCATTGACTCGTACCTCTCCGCGTCGCAGCAGGCGGTACACGCGGCTCTTGGGCACACCGGGCAACTGACCGCGCAGAAAATTATCGATACGCTGCCCTGCCCGCTCGGCGTCGATAGAGACTTTCCGGACCTGGGTATGCTCGGAACCGGCCTGCGCCACTGAGTCGCCACCGCGAGGAAATTTTTTCGGCTTGATCTTTTCTTGCATGATCAATAACTTGAAGTGGCGTTGGGGTATGGTATATTACCGCCGTGTGACGTTCTGGCATACCAGCCTGAACAATCCATTCGATTTTTTTTTGGTCTCGCAATTCGCGGGATCTGATTTCAGATGGCAGCTAGCTCGGAATTATGCTTGCGCCACAGCGGCAAAGCCGCAGGGAAATCATGCTGAATTTAATGTGGCTGCTGGCGATTTTACGTCAGGCCTCTACCGAACTGATGAGATTTATCGACGGCGCAATCCGGCGCCGGGTTCTTTTGCGTGACACCCCCTGCGCCCGCCTGGCGCTACGCCCCGATCTGCTGCCCTCCACCACCATTCAAGTAGGGCAATATGAAAAGAATGCTAATCAACGCAACTCAGAAAGAAGAGTTGCGCATGGCCATGGTCGACGGCCAGACTCTGTACGACCTCAATATCGAAGCACCGGCTAGCGAACGCAAGAAAGCCAATATCTATAAAGGCAAAATCACCCGCCTCGAGCCCAGTCTCGAAGCGGCGTTCGTTGATTATGGCGCGGATCGGCACGGCTTCCTGCCATTTAAAGAAATATCCAGCGAGTACTTCGTCAAAAGCGCCAAATCCGGCGGCAAACCCAACATCAAGGACGTTCTCAAGGAAGGTCAGGACATTGTCGTCCAGGTCGACAAAGAAGAACGCGGCAACAAGGGCGCTGCGCTAACCACTTTCGTTAGTCTCGCAGGACGCTTCATTGTCCTGAAGCCGAACAAAGCGCGTTCAGGCGGTGTATCACGTCGCATCACTGGCGAAGATCGCGATCTTGCACGCACAGCGCTCAATGACATCAACATCCCGGACAACATGAGCATCATCCTCAGGACGGCTGGCATTGATCGCAGTAGCGAGGAACTCGCGTGGGATATGGAAAACCTGTTGTTGGTCTGGACAGCCATCTTGAATGTTGTCCTGGATAGACCGTCGCCATTCCTTATATATCGCGAAAGCGATTCAGTCGTTCGTGCCTTGCGTGACTACCTGACAAACGAGATCGGCGAAGTTCTGATTGACGACGAAGCGACGTACAAAGACGCGTACGAACACGTCTCACAAACCATGCCTCACAATCTGCGCAAGTTGAAGCACTACGACGACCCGGTTCCGCTATTTACGCGATTCCAGATTGAGACGCAGATCGAATCGGCATTTGCACACAAAGTTACCCTGCCGTCGGGAGGCAGCATTGTCATTGACCACACCGAGGCGATGGTCTCCATTGACATCAACTCGGCGCGCGCTACCACGGGCAGTGATATCGAAGCGACGGCTTTGAACACTAACCTCGAAGCGGCCGAAGAAATCGCCCGCCAATTGCGAATTCGCGACCTTGGCGGCCTGATCGTAATCGACTTTATCGATATGGGTCCACAGAGAAATCAGCGCGATGTTGAGAACTGCCTGCGTGACGCCGTCTATCAGGATCGCGCCCGTGTGCAAATCGGGAAGATCAGTCGCTTCGGCCTGCTGGAAATGTCGCGACAGCGATTGCGTCCATCGATTGGTGAATCGGCGTACAAGACATGTCCGCGTTGCACTGGCTTCGGCACCATTCGCAGCACAGAATCTCTTGCTCTTGCAATTCTTCGCATCATCGGCGAAGAAGCGCGCAAAGAACGCACTGCGAAAGTAATTGCCCAACTACCCGTTGAAGTTGCGACCTATCTGCTGAATGAAAAGCGCGACTGGGTGAAAGGTCTCGAAGAGCGCAACGATACACAGGTCGTCTTGGTCGCAAATTCTGCGCTCGAAACACCTCATTACGACATTCGCCGTGTTCGCGACGATCAAATGGACTTGCCGGAAAACATGGGCGTCAGCTACCAGCTCGCAGAAGCGCCAGCAGAGCCGGAGTCGCCACAGGCGATTCTCGAACGCAAAGGTGCGGAAACCGCTGCGGTGGGAACGCTGAAGCCGAGCACGCCCGCACCGCGGCGCAAGAAGACTGGCAAGGGATTCTGGGCAACGCTGATAGAATTTTTCACTGCCGGTAAAACGAAGAAAAAACAGCAACAGCGGCGCAGCAGGGATCAAAGAGCTAACCGCGGTCGCCGGCCACAACAGTCACGGCGTCGCAAGGAATCGCGGCAAGGCGCCGACAATCGTGGCAGTCAGCGCAAACAGTCGAAGAAAAAGACGCCTGCGAAGAAACAGAACAGGAAACAGGAGGCCACGGACACAGGCCAGAAAACCAAGGACACGCAGCAGAAAAGCCGCCAGCAGCCCAAACAAGGGCAGGCCCAGGAGCAGACAGAAGATGCCACGAATGAGCAGAAGCGCCCGCGTACCCGCCGCAGTCGTGGTGGACGGCGCCGGCGAAGAAGCGGCGAAAAGCCGGAACAGG
>JACZTO010000034.1:3267-23159 GCA_022573655.1 Pseudomonadota bacterium | reverse complement strand
TGACGAGTACTATCGTCTTTATGCTCATCGCAAAATCCTGGAATGCCATCAGCCGTACCATCAGTTCCACGCCCAGTTTTTCTGATCTGATCATGCACGAAGCGGCACAGCGCTTTCGCGATGAATTCGCACGCCTGACAAGCTCGCAATCTACCGATCTCAGTGGTGCGCTGGTTTTTGTAATGCTGTTCATTGCAGCATACATACTGCACGCACAGGAGCTGTTCCAAGGCTACCCGTCCTGGCAACTTTATCTGCAGCTTGGGTTATTATGCCTCGCGACCGGATACGCCATGTTCCGACTCGTAAACACCGTAATCAACAAACGTCACGTGAAGTTTTTACGCGACGCGAATATCGCGATCGGTCACCAGTTGCAGCAGTTGACGGCGAACGGTACTCGCGTCTTCCACGATGTTGCGACAACTGCCGGCATCATCGATCATGTGGTCGTTGGGCAGAACGGGTTGTACGCAGTCAACGTCGTGGCCCGGCGTTCCGGCAAGCAAGGTCAGGTCCGAATGAAGGGCAATGTGCTGCATTTTTCAAACAGCAAAATCGAATATCCTGTTGTCGATATCTCCGCGAAAACCACTCGTCTGGCAAAAGACTTTCGCAAGATAATCGGACACACTGTACGCGTGCGCTCGGTGATCGCCCTGCCTGGATGGGAGATAGGGGAGCAGATAAACGACGAGCATTTGCTGGTTTGTGAGAACACGCTCGCCATGTTTGGCGGCTGGAAAGACGAATCCGACTACCTCATGAACGAGGACGTCCACGCGCTGCAAAAAGAGCTCACCGCACGCTGCATTATTTCTTAGACAGCACTCTCAGGGAGCGTCTGCAGTCGTGCTGCGAGTTGATCCTTCTCCATTACCTCGTTGAATTCATCAGCGAGTTCCTCGCAGGCTGCAACGCAATCGCGCCAGGCCTGCCTGCGTTCGACCGGCGAGTATTTCAAAAAGTCCGTTCGATCCGGTATTTTCGCGTTCGGCAATCGCGACACAAATTCGTCGGACGGACTAATCAGTATTGTTTTGTCGGTATGGGCAGCATTCGGGCGCCGCCACCTGAGTCTCTTGTCGAACCACCCGGGTATTAATCGATCAAAGAAATGCGGATAGAGTGTCAATCGCTCTTTCGAACTATGCGGAAGATCGTGGTGATAATCGATTAATCCGCCATCGCGATAGATGCCCGGAGTTGCGCCGCTGATGTCCCGCACGCCGGAAAGCGCCAGCGGTATTGCGCCTGTCGCGACAATCGCATCTTGCAGATTTGCGTTGCTCAATTCGATTCGCTGTAGCGGAAAGCCGCCGGCATCGAAGCACGGCGGCAAATCGCGCGCGTCGTAGAAAAGCGCACGTTCAAAAAAAAGGCCGAGCGACCTGCGACTGATCGTATTCAGCGTCGCGGCTGCAAGCAGACCAAACCCCAGCAGCCACTTATTCTCCGAAGCCGTGATGTTCCGACTGCGTACGGCCATCACGTGGCTGCGAAACAATGGATGCTCGAGTATTTCTGCGATGCCCGTATCACCCAGGACAACGCTCAGGATCTCCCGCGTTTTCGCGGTTATCTCATGGATGTCGGGCCTGGCGCTGTAACGTTGCTCGATATAGGCCGATTCAAAACGTTCGATAGCGGCGACCGGATCGAGTTGCGCATAACAGGCGAACCGCCATGAACCAATGGAAGTGCCGATCAGGTGCACGGGCCCGCTAAGTCTGGGCACCAGGCTCGTCACAATCGCTCTATCCAGCTGACTCAACACCAGCCACTTCGCACCGCCGGAGGCGCCGGCAATCGTACCGATGGATGCAGGGTCGAAGCCGTGACTGCGAATAGACTTGAAGGCACCATTTCCCGCTTTGAATGTCAAAGAGACCTGTTTCACAAAATGCGCATTCCACGGAGTCCAATTGGGTTGTGACCGGTTATTATAGGGACTTCCTTACACTTCCGGTTGGCGTTATGTTTCGACTTGTCCTGCACTTTGTACTGGCCTGCGCCACTATTGGATTCGGTACTTTTGCCGCAGCAGCAACATCGTGTGTCGGTGGTTTCGCAGGTATTTATCCGTGCAACAACGTCGATCTGTTGGCGCATATCCCCGACTACACAACCAGCGGCAGCGCAGCTGACGTTTGGGGCTTCATGGACCTCAATTCGAATCGCGAATACGTGATAGTGGGTTACGACACCGGCACAGCCGTATTCGATGTGACTGATGCCGAGAATCCGCGCGAAGTCGGTTTTATCGATGGCGAGTCGACGATCTGGCGCGACGTGAAGATTCACCAATTCTGGAACACCACGGACAATCGCTGGAACGCGTATGCCTATGTCTCGGCGGAAGACGCAGCAGACGGACTGCTGGTCATCGACCTGACGCAACTGCCACACCGGGTTGCACAGGTCGGCAATGCGGGAAATTTCCCCGCGGCGCACAATGTTCACCTGACGAAAAGCGAATTCAGCACCGGGCTGTCGCTGACCGGCGACTCACCGACCTTAATTCTCGCAGGATCCAATTTGAGCGATGGTCGATTTCGGAGTTACTCCCTGGCCAATCCCGCAGAGCCCGTATTTGTCGCGGCACCTGCCACACCGGCGGACCAGCCCGTTGGCGATCCACTTTATATGCACGATGCCGCATCCATGATCGTTACAGACGCACGCAAGGATACTCAGTGTGTCAATGCAAGCAGCTCTGATTATTGCGATGTGCTGTTCGACTTCAACGAATCCACGTTCGATATCTGGGACGTCACGATACCCGCAAGCCCGGTACGCCTGAGTCGGACGCCTTATAACAATGCACGCTATGTGCACTCCGGCTGGTCGTCCGAGGACGGGCAATACCTGTTTGTGCAGGATGAAGCCGATGAGCTCAACCTGGGCCTGGCAACCACAGTTAGAATATTTTCGATCTCGAATCTGACAGCACCGACTCTGGCCGGAACATGGACTGGACCGACGTCAGCAATCGATCACAACAGTTTTGTGCGCGGCAACCGACTTTATCTGTCGAACTACACGCGCGGTCTCACGATTCTCGACATAACGGATTCGAGTAATCCTGTTGCGGCCGGGCGCTTCGACACCTATCCGTCATCCGATGCTGCCAGCTTTTCCGGCGCCTGGGGGGCATACCCGTTCCTGCCCAGCGGCAATATAGCGATCAGCGACGCGGACAGCGGCTTTTTCATGGTGGCTGACAAGTCACTTGCCGCCGCACAAGGATCGCTGTCCTTTACAGCCGCCGCGTTCGGCAACGATGAAACACTGAACGTCGCTGTTGCCGTACAACGCACAGGTGGCTCGCAAGGTGCCGTTAGTGTCGATTGGGAGATCATCGGCGCCACTGGATCGTTTGCTGACGTCACGACTACCAGCGGCACACTCAGCTGGACGGCGGGCGACGCAGCCAATCAAATAATCGGCTTAAGCCTGACCAATGACGGTGTGGCCGAAGGGCTGGAACGGGTATTGATCAAACTTACGGCGCCGACGGGCGGCGCGACGCTGTCATCGCCCAGCATCGCCAGCGTCTATATCAGCGACCCGGGCAATACACCTGTTGTTGAATTTTCGAGTGCGTCCATATCGGTCGATGAAAGCGGTTTTGGGATGGCAATAGCGATCGTTCAGCGTACGGGCAGTGCAATCGGCGCAATCTCCGTCGACTTCACGCTGAGCAACGGCGACGCAACTGCCGGCGCAGACTACACCGGACCAGCCAGCGGCACACTCGCGTGGGCGGACGGCGACGCGGATCCAAAATGGATCGAATACTCGATCGTGGACGACGGCGAAGACGAAGCGGATGAATTTTTTGAACTGCTGCTCGGCAATGCCTCGGGAGGTTCAATTGGTCCAGTGGCCCAACTGCGCATCAACATAATCGGCAATATGGTGACGAACGACCCGCCGCCGGTGGTGCATAGCGGCGGGGGCTCAGCTTCACTCTGGCTATTGCTTGCGCTGCTGCTCCTGAGTGCGCCCGGCGCAGCGCGACTGGCAACTACCCGAACGGATGTGTTTTGACAATCGTCTGTTCGCGATCCGGTCCGGTGGAAATAATGTCAATGGGTACACCGGCCAGCTCTTCTATTCGCGCAAGGTAATTGCGTGCTGCTTGCGGCAAGTCAGCGTCGTTGGTCACACCAACGGTTGACTGCTGCCACCCGGGCCATTCCTCGTAGAGCGGCTTGCATTCCGCCAAACGAACCGCAACTACCGGCAAACTTGCGATTGTTTCGCCGTCGATCTCGTATCCGATGCAAATCTGAATGGTCTCGAACTCATCGAGCACATCGAGTTTGGTGATGCACAAGCCTGAAACGCTGCTATTGATAATCGAACGCCGCAATGCGACTGCATCGAGCCAACCGCAACGTCGCGGCCGGCCGGTCGTTGCGCCAAACTCTGCCCCGACCCTGGCGAGGTGGGCGCCCTGGTCGTCGAACAGTTCGGTTGGGAAAGGACCCGCGCCGACCCGCGTTGTATAGGCCTTCACGATTCCGAGGATGTAATCGAGATGCCGCGGACCTACACCGGTGCCCGTACTCGCTGCCGCGGCAACGGTATTGGACGAGGTAACGAACGGATAGGTGCCGTGGTCGATATCGAGGAAACTGCCCTGAGCACCCTCGAACAGAATACTTTTGTCCGAGTCAGCGAGATCCTGCAGGATTTGTGTGATGTCCGCAGTAATCGGTTCAATATGTTCGGCATAGCCTAACGCCTCGTCGAGCGTCTTTGCGAAGTCGATGGTGTCCGCGCCGAAGTAATTCTTCAGGAGGAAATTGTGATAGTCGAGAATCTCACCCAGCTTGGCAGCAAATTTTTCGCGTACGAAAAGGTCGGCAATTTTGAGTGCGCGCCGCGCCACCTTGTCCTCGTACGCAGGGCCGATTCCGCGTCCCGTTGTGCCGATCGCGCCAGCACCGCGCGCATGCTCGCGTGCGACATCCAGCGCGACATGCGAGGGCAGGATTAACGGACACGCCGCGCTGATCTTGAGACGCTCGTAGACCGGCACGCCACTGTCGATGAGCGCATTGGCTTCGTGCACCAACGCGTCAAGCGCCACCACCACACCGTTCCCTATCAGGCAGCTGACACCGTCGCGAAGAATCCCGGATGGAATAAGATGCAGAACCGTCTTCTCGCCATTAATGACCAGCGTATGCCCGGCATTGTGACCACCCTGGAAACGCACGACTGCTGCTGCGCGTTCCGTTAACAGGTCCACAATTTTGCCTTTGCCTTCGTCACCCCACTGGGTGCCGATGACAACTACATTTCTTCCCATGAGTTTTCCGATTTTCTCTTGTGCCTGCGCGCGCCGGCTAACTGCGGACGAGGAACAGCGTCAGCAACCCGGCGATCATGACCACCAGGCCAATTGTCCGAATATGATTGTCGCCCAGTTGAGCGATCTCCGCCACCAGCTCGCGATACTTGCGCGGCGACATGAACGGCAGCAAGCCCTCAATAATGAGGACCAACGCCAGCGCCGTCAGAACCTCAGTAGCTATTGCTGGCCATCCGACTGGTTGAGATAGCGAAAGAATTCGTTGTTTGGATCGAGCACCAAAATGTCACCCGCCTTGCCCAGGGCATTCCGGTAGGCTTCAATACTGCGGTAGAACGCGTAAAACTCCGGATCCTTTGTGTACGCGCTTGCGTAGATATCGGCTGCGTGTGCATCACCTTCGCCACGAATAATCTGGCCGTCACGGTATGCCTCCGCAAGCAGAACTGTGCGATCCCTGTCAGCTGTCGACTTGATAAGTTCAGCGGCCTCGCGTCCTTCCGCTCGAGTCTCCGCCGCGATGCGGGCGCGCTCCTCGCGCATCTGGTTGTAAACGGAATTGCGTACAACGTCGACAAACTCAACCTGCTTGACCCGGAAATCAACCAGCTTGACACCGATACCCGCTGCCGTTGCGGACGCGGTTGACAACATCACCTGCATCAACTCCACTCGCTCCAGCGATATGGCTTCCTGAATCGAACGCTTGCCAAACTCGGTAACGATCGAGTTCTTGATGATCTCGCGCAGGCGGTCCCTCGCGAAATTTTGCGACCCGCCCGTAGACGTGTAGAACACGACCTCGTCGTCAATGCGCCACTTGACGAAGTAGTCCACTGTCATCGCTGTTCGATCCAGCGTAAACACGCGCTGCGGCGCGTCGTCAATATTCAGAATGCGACTTGGAAATTTCCGCACCGTCTGAATGACGGGAATCTTGAAATGCAGTCCCGGCTCGTAATGAGCCTGCACGACCTCACCAACCTGCAATTTAATGGCCAGTTCCCGCTCGTTCACCGTAAACGCCGAAAGTCCGATACCGACGAATATCAGACCGACAACAACCACGGCCCTGAAAGTTCCTTTATTCATTCGCGGACCCTCCTTTCGCGATTCGCTTCGGCTCGGGTCTCGCTCCTGCGATCTGCGGACTGCGCTGGTTCGGTAGATGAGCGATAGGAACCTGAGTCTGGATTGCTTGTTGCCGAGCGATTAATGAGCTGGTCGATAGGCAGGTACAACAGGTTGCCACTGCTCTGCGAGTCGATGATGACTTTGTTCGAGCGTGCGTACACGTCCTCGATGGCCTCGATGTAGAGGCGGTCGCGAGTCACACGCGGTGCCTTGTGATACTCAGTCAGCAACGCCACAAAACGGGCGGACTCACCCTCAGCATCAGCAATTACGCGTTCGCGATAGGCCTCCGCATCCTGTAGCACACGTTGTGCTGCACCGCGCGCCCGCGGAATGATGTCATTCGCGTACGTCGTCGCCTCAAGCTTGTAGCGATCGCGGTCGTTGCGGGCTTTCTGCGTATCGTCGACCGCCTCTTTCACCGATTTTGGATAATCGACAACATTGAGGTTGATCGATGTAACCGTCAATCCTGCATTATACTTATTAAGTATCGCTTGCAACTCCGTCATCGTATCAACGGGGATCAGTTCGCGCCGCTCTCCAATCAAACTTTCGAGTGAAGTCGTGCCAACGACGCCGCGTAGAGCACTCTCCGTAACATTTTGCAGCGTCAATTCCGGATCTTCGACTTCAAAACTGTACGCGACAGGGTCCGAGCGGCGGTATTGCACAACGATTTCGATCAAGACGTACTGCTCATCGGCCGTCAGCATCTCCGTGCTGAAATTATAATCGTTGACCTCCTGTGTGTTGATGACGTCGACGAACTCAATGGGAAATGGCAGATGCCAACGCAACCCGGGCTGTGTGACAGGATGGACGAATGCACCAAATCGCTGCACGACACCGAGTTCGGCCTGATCGACGCGGTAGAAGCCGCTAAGACCCCACGCAATCAACAGCATCACGATTAATGCGTAACTTCCGGAGCCGCCGGCTCCGCCACCCAGGATGCTGCCAAAGCGTCTTTGCCAATCCCGTACGATCTGATCAAGATCATTCGGTTTATCCCCACCTCGTTGCCAAGGGTCCTCGCCATTGCCAGGTTCGTTCAGTGCCATATTGCCTGTGCTCTTTTTGTCTGTGCTTTTATTCATTTGCAGCCGTTGCCGTTACTGACACGGGTTCCAGTTGATTTTCCGCGAGATTTTCACACTTCAGGAATCGTCGCAAATCCCTTTCAGCCATTTTGAGCTCCAACATCCAGCCACCCTCGTCCAACACCTCCTCACTAACGACAGCGCCCAGCTCAAAAAGTTTGGCGCGCTGCCGTCCCTGTGCGGCTTCGAGGTGAATGACACGCTGCGTCGTCTTCTGACGCAAGCGATTCACAATGGCATCCTTTAACATCGCCAGGCCTTCGCCTGTTGTAGCCGATAACCAGACTGCACGCCCTTCGCCCTGGCGATTACTCGTCATGCGCGGCTTGCGATCCAGCTTGTCGATCTTATTGTACACACGAATCTGCGGTACATGATCGGCTTCCAGTTGTTTCAGTACAGAATTCACCTGGCGAACGCGTTGCCAGCGGTTCGGGTCACTCGCATCGATCAGGTGCAGAATCAGATCAGCTTCGCGCGCTTCCTGCAACGTCGACCTGAATGCCGCAATCAGTTCATGCGGCAGATCACGCACAAAGCCAACCGTATCCGCAAGCACGACATGTTCGCCCTCAGGGAGATCCAGGCGGCGCACAGTAGTATCCAGTGTCGCAAAAAGTTGATCCTCGACGTAGACATCGGCGCCAGTCAAGGCATTGAATAGTGTGGACTTGCCGGCATTGGTGTAGCCGACCATCGCAACGGTTGGAATCGCGGCCCTGACACGGTTGCGGCGATTCATGGTCCGCCGGATATCGACACGTTGCAGTCGCTCCTTCAGCTGTCGGATGCGCTTGCCTATCAGCCTGCGATCCGTCTCCAACTGGGTTTCACCCGGTCCACGCAAACCAATACCGCCTTTTTGCCTCTCCAGGTGAGTCCAGCCACGCACGAGGCGTGTCGACAGATGCCTTAGCTGCGCCAGTTCGACCTGCAACTTGCCGTCGAAACTACGCGCACGCTGCGCAAAAATATCGAGTATCAATCCGGCACGATCCAGCACCCGACAGCGAAGTTCGCGTTCGAGATTACGTTCCTGGCTCGGGCTCAGTGTAGCCGACGAGATAACCAGCTCAGCCTCGCTGGAATGGATAAGAGCCCGGAGTTCATCCAGTTTGCCCTTGCCGATGAAGAAACGCGGATCGGGGCGTCGTCGCAAGATCAGCAACTCGGCGACAACGACAGCACCCGCCGAACGTGCCAGTTCGGCAAACTCTTCGCGTTCGGACTCGTCAGGTAGCCCACCTGTGCTCGCGTGTACGAGTACTGCGCCCTCGCCACTTTGCGGCCGATCAAACAAACACCACCTCCAGCGGAGGTAACATCGCTATGTGCTTAATCGTCGCCGTCTCCAACTTCGTCATCCGGCAATGGCAGCCGAACATTGCGAGACGGCACAACGGTGGATATCGCATGTTTGTAAACCATCTGATTCACGCTGTTCTTGAGCAAGATCACGAACTGGTCGAATGAATCCACGTGTCCCTGCAACTTAATGCCATTGACGAGATAAATGGATACCGGAATCTTTTCCTTTCTCAAAATATTCAGGAACGGATCTTGCAGTGTTTGCCCCTTAGCCATATTGGGTCTCCTTATTATAGTGCCCTGCCCGATTACCGCGTCCCGGTGGCGCCGGGATGCCCGTTATACGGTTTGGGTATGCGTCAAAAAGTTTATCACAAGCCCATCACGGACCGGGTCCAATTTCAGGTCAGATTTTGCGCCAGATGGGCCGATATTGTGTCAATCGCGTTGGCTTCAAGCGCAGCAACCGAAAATACGCCGTTTTCCGACCGCAACCAGGTCAGCTGCCGCTTGGCGAGTTGCCGGGTCGCAAACAGGGCACGCTCGCTGGCCTCTTCGTGTGAGCAGTCACCTTCGAGGTAATTCCAGAATTGGCGGTAGCCTACCGAACGCATTGCGCTACTTTCGCGCGTCAGGTCAGGCCGCGATCTTAAGCTGCGCAATTCGTCGACAAAACCATTTCTGATCATTTGCTGTAGACGCTCATTGATACGGGCATGCAACAACGACCGCGGCTCTATTTGCAGCGCGATCTTCACATATGAAATGTCACTACGGGTTTCGGCCGCTTGCTGCTGCCACTGACTGAGCGACTTGCCGCTGGACCGGTATACCTCCAGGGCGCGTTGTATGCGCTGACTGTCGTTAGGATTAATTCTGGACGCAGCGTCCGGATCGACGGAGCGCAACTCTTCATGCATTGCCGGCCAGCCGTTCTGCCGCGCCTCCAGGTCGATTGCATTGCGAATTTCCGCATCAGCGCCCGGCAAATCCGCGATCCCTTCAGTGAGTGCACGGAAGTACATCATCGTGCCGCCGACCAGCAACGGTATGCGGCCCGCCGCAAGAATCTCCACCATTGCGATGCGGGCATCGCGCACAAAGTCGCCAGCCGAATAGCTGTCCTCGGGATCGCGAATATCGATGAGTCGATGTGGCGTGCGTCGCAGCGTCTCGCGGTCTGGTTTGGCGGTACCGATGTCCATGCCGCGATACACCAGCGCGGAATCGACGCTGATGACGTCGCACGGAAATCGCTTGCAGAGGCTGATCGCGATGTCGGTTTTGCCCGATGCCGTCGGACCCATCAAGAGTATCGCTTTGCGAACCATTGGCGGTCTCAACGTCCGCGCAGGAAAAGACGATCCAGTTCGGACATTGTCACCGTGGTCCAGGTCGGCCGGCCGTGATTGCACTGGTCGGCGCGCTCGGTATTTTCCATCTCACGCAATAACGCGTTCATCTCATCCGGCGTAAGCAAGCGGTTGGCACGTATCGAGTGGTGACAGGCCATCGTTGCCAGGTAGTCATCGCAGGCATCCGCAATGCGCTCACTCTGACCCGATTCGGACAAGTCTGCCAAGACATCTCTGAGCAGTGCTTCGATATCCGAGTCCTTCAGCAAAACGGGAACTTCACGCACCGTTACGCTTGTCGGACCGACCCTGTCAACAACCAGTCCGAGTTTGGCCAGCAGGTGGCTAGCCTCTTCAATCAGGGTTGCCTCGCTCTCGGCAACCACAAGTGTTTCCGGCACCAGTAATGGCTGTCGCACGAGGTTGCGATCGTCGAATCCGCGCTTGAGTTTTTCGTATGTAATACGTTCGTGCGCGGCGTGCATGTCAACGATAACCAGGCCGTCCTTATTTTCCGCGAGTATGTAAACACCTGCCAGTTGCGCGATCGCAAATCCCAGCGGCGGTATGTCTGACTCTTGTGGCGATCGCGCAGCGAACGCTGCTGCCGTGGAAAACGTCTGATAACTGGCCAGCGCCTCGCGCACGCCCGAAGGCGGCGTGGAGGACGGCAATCGCATCGAACCCTGATAGAACACTGACTCGCGCGTCATTGGAATCGGAGCGACATCGTGGCCGCCGGGCCGCGTGTCCTTTAACGCCACCTCGATGGACTGCGACACAACGCCATGCACACGGCGACTGTCGCGGAAACGTACTTCGTGCTTGGCGGGATGCGCATTCGCGTCAACGCTGGCAGGATCCATCGTCAAATTCAGTATGTAGGCCGGGTAGCGGCCGTGAAAAAGAACGTCCCGATAAGCATGACGCACGGCATGCGCAAGAGTTTTGTCCACAATACTGCGGCCATTGACGAACCAGTACTGCATGTCAGGCTGGCTGCGGTTATACGTGGGCAGCGCGAGCCAGCCAGAAAGTGCAATGCCTTCCGTTTCCCGTTCGAGGTATAGGCATTGGTCGGCGAATGCATGACCGCAGATCTTCGCAATACGCTGGCGCTGCGCATCTGCACTACTGCCGCCTGCGGATTGCAACACAGTGCGCTGGTTGTGCGTCAGAACAAATGTGATTTCGGGGCGCGACAACGCCAATCGACGTACCCACTTCTCTATATGGCCAAATTCCGTCCGCTCCGTCCTCAGGAAGCGGCGTCGAGCCGGCGTATTGTAGAAAAGGTCATGCACCTCAACGGTTGTGCCATGCGGATGGGCGGCCGGTTGTGGTGCGCTTATTTGGCCCGCGTCGGCCTCGACCTGCCAGGCCGATGCTGCGTCCACCGCCCGCGAACTCAGGGTCAGGCGTGCAACCGAGGCAATACTAGGCAATGCCTCGCCGCGAAAACCCAACGATGCAACTACCTCAAGATCGTCCAGGCTCGAGATTTTGCTGGTCGCATGGCGGGACAACGCCAATGCTAACTCGGACTTGACAATGCCCTTGCCATCGTCACGAATACGAATCAGTTTCTGGCCACCCGCCACAATATCGATATGCACCGATTGAGCCCCCGCATCCAGGCTGTTCTCAATAACTTCCTTGACCACCGATGCCGGACGTTCGACAACCTCGCCGGCGGCGATCTGATTGATCAGGTGACTTGGGAGCTGCAGGATGGGCATGGTCAGGCATCTGAAGGTGACGACCTGCTATTTTTTCAAATCCTCGGGCGAAAGTCTCTGGAAAAATTAATCAACCGCCAGCGAAGATCGGAATATTCAGAGTTTGACCAATGCGAATGTTATCGGTCGACAGCTTGTTCGCGCGGCGAATAGCGGCTGCGCTAACGTTGTAGCGCTCAGCAATCTGCGAAATCGTGTCACCGCGCGTAATGATGTAACGCACCTGACGAGTCGGTTTACGCCGCAGATCCATGGCTATTTGCGTATCGGGCGGCGGATTCGTAAAGAAGTAATTGCGAATTCCCGCAAGAATGGCGTTTGCCAGGCGACCCTGATGGCCGCGGTCGCGCAACTTTTTTTCCTCCGCCGGGTTTGAGATGAACGCGGCTTCAACAAGAATCGAAGGCATGTCAGGTGACTTCAGCACGAGAAATCCGGCTTGCTGAATCGACCTGCGATGCATCCTGGTCACTCTACTGAGCTCAGTTGCGACCTTGCCGCCGACATCGAGACTGGCGCTCAACGCCGCGTTTTGCGACAAGTCGAGCAATACGGAGGCGAGAACTTCGTCCTTGTCATCGAGCGACACACCACCTACCGATGCATTCTCACGTTGCGCAAGTTGGTGGGCAGCTTCATCACTTGCGCCTTGCATTGACAACGCATAGACCGAAGCGCCTTTGGCGCGGGGATCATCAACGGCGTCCGCGTGGATCGAGACAAACAGATCCGCACGGTTGTCGCGCGCGAATTGGGTGCGATCACGATGGTCGATGTAGACGTCGCGATCGCGCACGAGAATTGCGCGCATGCCGGGTTCCGCATTGATACGACGTGCAAGCTCCTTGGCTATCGACAAGGCAACGTCTTTTTCCCGGGTACCACTGCGGCCAATCGCGCCAGGTTCATAGCCACCGTGGCCTGGATCGACCGCCACAACGATATCGCGGCCCGGACGATATTTGTCCGACGCGCGCTTCACCGTTGTGAGGCTGCCGACGCGCTGCAAGTCAATGACGAGGCGATCCCCGAACTGAGAGTTGGGCGAGACCGTGAAACTACGGGAGCGAACATCCTGGTTCAGATCAAGTACAACCCGTAATTGCCCGTCGGCGCGCACAGCACTGCGTATGGAGCGCACAGAACCGGCGCCATGCGGCAGCTGGGTCAGTGCGGCAGCCAGGCGGCTATCCTTCAGGTCGATTACAAGGCGATCCGGACCGCGGAGCGTGAAAATGTTGTGCTCCACCGGCTGGCTGAGATCCAGCACGACGCGAGTCTTACCGTGCTCGGACCAGATGCGGATATCCTTAACCGTACCGCCGGCATTAGCGGCCGCGCTGAGCAGCAAGAGCAAGGCTATTAACGTTTGTCGCGATCGAGGCATCAGGACATAAATCGGTAAAGTCAGGATTATGTCCGGTGAGTATACGAATCTTGCAGCAGAAACCAAGGCTTTTCGTTGTAAAATTATGAAGATACCGCGCTTAGTTAATCTTCTGAATAAGAATCGGCGAGGGATTGCAGCAACGCAGTGCCGCGCTCGCTGAGTCCCCGTGCCTCAAGAGTGCGACCGTCGCCATCGTAGGCAAGGCTCAGAGCCAGATCCGCCTGCGCCACGAGACCCGGCGCCCGCTCCGGCCATTCAACCAGGCGGCAGCCGTCGTCAAGCTCGTTCCAGCCCAGATAGCGCAGCTCGTCTTCGTCCGCAATTCTATATAAATCAATATGATATATTCGTCCATCCGGCACATTGTAGGGCTCAATGAGGGTATAGGTCGGGCTGGGTACGGTACCCGCGTGGCCGGCCGCCTTGATGAACCCCCGCGCGAAAGTCGATTTACCGGCGCCAAGTTCGCCGCTGAGCAAAATTGTCCAGTCCGCCAGGTTCGTCCGCAGCGCCGCATAAACCCGCGTGGCGAAATCCACCGTTGCCGGCTCCCCAGCAAGATGCAATTTCACGGATTGACCGCGGCGCGCAGTTCATCAAGCAGGTCGGTTGCGATCATGCCGCGCTGGCCGGCCAGTGCCGCCCGATCCCCAGCGCGGGCATGCACTTCAACGCCAACGGCGGCGGCCATCGCAGCACCCAGCCCCTGTGCCAGCAACGCCGCTATGACACCTGTCAACACGTCGCCCATGCCGGGTGCGGCCATGCCCGGATTGCCCGACGAACAAAGCAACGGTGCCCCGGAATCGCCGCAGATGAGTGTACCCGCCCCCTTAAGAACCGTTACACCACCGTATTTTGATGCCAATGCTTGCAGCGCCGCCGTCCGATCTGCCTGAATTTCAGCTGCCGTCAGTCCGAGCAACGCCGCAGCTTCGCCCGCATGTGGGGTAACGATTCTATGCTCCGCCACGGCAGGTTGCCCGGCGAGAATATTCAGCGCATCGGCATCCCAGACCGCCGGACGACCATCAGCCATGAGCACATCGTAAAGCTCCTGAGCCCAGGCAGACTGGCCCAGGCCGGGCCCGAAAGCGATGACATCGACCCTCTCCAGCAAGGCTTCAAGTGCAGCAGCGCTGTCCACACCATGGGCCATCAACTCGGGCCTGGCCGCGGCAATAGCCGCCGCATGGGCAGTATCTGTCGCGATACTGACGCGACCGGCACCCGCACGCAGCGCAGCCATGCCGCACAATTGCGCCGCACCCGGCATGCCACGACCGCCACCGACAACCAGAACATGCCCAAAATCGCCCTTGTGCGCTGCACGCCGCCTGGGGGGAAGATTGTGGCCCACGAGGTCATCGTCAATGCGCCGCAATACAGGGACAACGCCCGCGCGACAGTCATCCGGAATATCCAGTCCCGAGAACGTTATCTCACCACAATGATTCGACGCTTCACCGAGAAAAAGCCCGGCCTGTAGCGCAACAAACGTGGTCGTCAAATCCGCCTTTACCGCGCAACCCAGGATGGCGCCTGAATTGCCGTCAATACCGGTCGGGATATCCAGTGCCAATACGGCCGCCGGGTGAGCATTGATCGCTGCAACCGCAGCAGCAAAATCGCCGTCGACGTCCCGCCCAAGGCCACTGCCCAGTATGGCGTCGATCAACAAATCTGCCTCAGCATCCAGTTCTCCGGACCAGGGAAAGACCAGACCACCCTCGGCTGCAAAATCAGCACAGGCTGTTGCGGCGTCGCCTGTGAGTGCCGCAGACTCCACAAGTGCAAGAACCGAGACAGCGATCCCGTCAGCCGCGGCCAGCCGTGCGACGACATATCCGTCTCCAGCGTTGTTACCAGCACCCGCGATTACCTGCCAGCGCTGCGTGTCGGGAAAGCGTTCCCGTGCAGCACGGACAGCAGCGGCGCCAGCTCGTGTCATTAACGTGTATCCCGGAATGCCGTGATCCTCAATGGCAGATCGATCGATCTCACGAACAGACGCAACGGAATAGATATCACCAGGCAAGTTTTGCATCGCTACGATTATACTGTCTGCAATGACGGATCAATACGACAAAGCCGAAATGGTGGCTCTCAAGACCGAGCTCGTCGAGTGGAGTGCCGAACTCGGGTTTCAGAAAATGGGCGTCAGCGATATTAATCTTGGCGAGGCGGAACAACGCCTGCAGCAATGGTTGACTGCGAAATTTCATGGCTCGATGGAATACATGGATCGCCATGGCAGCAAGCGCAGTCATCCCGATGAACTGGTGCCCGGTACCGTGCGCGTGATCTCCGTGCGCATGGACTACTTTCCTGAACCACAAGACCACGCCAGGCAATTGCTGGACCACGGCAGCAAAGCATATATATCGCGTTACGCCCTGGGCCGTGATTACCACAAGGTTCTGCGGACTCGACTGCGCGCGCTTGCCAGTCGCATTGAAGAACGAATCGGTGAATATGGGTACCGGGTATTCGTGGACAGTGCACCTGTGCTCGAAAAAGCGCTGGCGGAAAAAGCCGGTATTGGCTGGATTGGCAAGCACACCAATGTGATCGACAAAACGACAGGGTCCTGGTTTTTCCTCGGCGAGCTCTATACCGACGTGCCCTTGCCCATCGACGCGGCGGAGGTATCGCACTGTGGTTCATGCACGGTCTGCATCGATATATGCCCAACCAAAGCCATCGTCGGGCCCTACGTGCTGGATGCACGACGTTGCATTTCGTACTTGACGATCGAAAACAAGGGCTCGATCCCCGTGGAGTTCCGTAAAGACATCGGTAATCGAATTTATGGCTGCGACGATTGCCAGCTTTTTTGCCCCTGGAACAAATATGCCAAGCCGACAGCGGAGAAAGATTTTGCGCCGCGACACGGCCTCGATTCGGTGCAACTCACCGACTTGTTTTCCTGGGACCGGGAAACGTGGCTGCAAAAAACCGAGGGCAGCGCTATCCGGCGCATCGGGCACGAGCGCTGGTTACGCAATATCGCGATCGCACTCGGTAACGCCACCACAACGCCCGAGGTTGTGGCTGCACTCAAATTGCGCCAGCATAGCCACTCGGAACTGGTCACGGAACATGTCGAATGGGCGCTACAGCAGCATGAAAGTTGTTAGGAGAATTTTGATCAGAGCTTCCCCCAATGTTTGAGGCGCCGGATTCCAGTTACCTCGTGCCGTTCGACGCCAGCTTCGATATCTCGAACGCCAGCACCACGCCGCAGACGGATGGCCGCCTGCACAAAGGCAAGCACAGACGCAAATCCAGACAGAACCTCAACATGTTGCAGCGAGTCCTTGCCGCCGGCGACCGTCACGCCGTGTTACTCATTTTCCAGGCGATGGACGCTGCCGGCAAAGACAGCACGATTCGCGCTGTCCTGCAGGGTATCGACCCGTCGGGTTGCCAGGTTTTCACTTTCAAGAGGCCGTCAGACCTGGAACTTGATCATGATTTTCTTTGGCGCACGACCTGCCGCCTGCCCGAACGCGGTCGCATCGGTATTTTCAACCGCAGCCAGTACGAGGAAGTGCTCGCCGTCCGCGTACATCCCAGCATTCTTGGCCGTCAGAAATTGCCCGAGCAACCGAGTCCCGACACGATCTGGGACGAACGGCTAACCTCGATACGCCAGCAGGAAGAACACCTCGCACGTAACGGTACCGTCATCCTGAAATTCTGGCTCAACGTTTCGAAAGACGAACAAAAGCGCCGCTTGCTGGCCCGCCTGGACGACCCCGCGAAGAACTGGAAGTTCGACCCGGGCGATCTTGTCGCGCGACGCCATTGGGATGACTATATGCAGGCCTATCAGGGTGCCTTGAACGCGACGTCTCGCCCATGGGCTCCATGGTACGCCATCCCGGCCGATAACAAGTCCTATATGCGCGCCCGCGTCGCCGATATCATTATTGATGCATTGCAGAGCATTGGCCTGCGCTATCCGCAACCCTCGGATGACGACCGTAAGGCGTTCATAATGGCGCGCGATGAATTGAACGACGATGGCGAGTAATGCCCGCAACACCAATATTTACGCCAATAGTGTGGCGCAGTCGTTATCTATTTCCTGCCAGTAACGCGACAATTCCTAATAATTAATTAGGAGTATCTGTTGCAGGATTCACTGGCAATCAATTCGGATTACAAGCGCTCGCTGCTGGATAGCCTCGAGTTATTCAAAGGCGTGCGACCTGATGACGTGCAGGAGTTACTGCAAAAGTGTAGCAGGCGAGACCTGTCGGAGGGCGATTTACTCCTGTCACCGAACGCCAAGAACGAATACATTTTTATCGTCTTGTCCGGACGCCTGAATGTTCATGTCGGGGCAGTCGACGCACCAGTGCTGGCATCGATTGACATCGGTGCCTGTGTCGGAGAGATGTCAATAATCGAAGACTGTGACCCGTCGGCATATGTCATCGCTGCTGAAACCACACACCTGTTGGAAATTCATCAATCAGTACTTTGGAACATGGTTGATGCATCGCACGAGTTGGCGAAGAACCTGCTCGTTGTACTGTCCGAGCGAGTTCGCAGCCACAACCGCGTTATTGCCAACGGCTATGGTGTACTACGCAAATTCGAACGTCACGCAGTGACCGATGCGTTGACAGACCTGGGCAACCGCCACGCAATGCGCGATACATTTCCACAGGAAATTGCACGCTGCCTGGAAAGAAAAGATCCCGTCTCACTGATGATGATCGATATCGACAACTTCAAGCAGTTCAACGATCTGTTCGGGCACATTGCAGGTGACCGGGCGTTATCTGCCGTAGCCAAAATACTTCGGGTGCAGTTTCGCCCACATGATCTACTGGTTCGTTATGGAGGCGACGAGTTTGCGGTTCTTTTGCCCGCAACCAACAAGGAGCAGGCACTCGTTATCGGCGATCGCATCCGCCAGGTCGTAAGCGGCGACACGAAGGACAGTAAAGACTCCCTTATCCAGATTTCGGTCAAAATTTCCATGGGCGTAGCAGAGCTTGCACCGCAGGGCACACTGGACGCATTGATTCGTCAAGCAGACGCAGCACTCTATCGAGCGAAGCATGCGGGCCGCGATATCGTTTCCGACTAAATCGTAACGACGACGTTGTCGATCAGTCTGGCTGCACCGAGATGCGCCGCCGCGAGCACCACCAATTCATCGCAGTCACGATCCGGAACCGCGAGGTTCTGGGCGCGACGAATCGAAAAATATTCGACCGCGAATCCCGCAGCGGTCAACTTGCTCAGAGCAGCTTCTTCAAGCTTGTCGTAATCGCGGCGCCCGTTTTGCAATTCACTGGCAACAGACGACAGAGATTCAAATAAGACCGGCGCCACCGCGCGCTGCGACTCGTTCAAATACTGATTGCGGGAACTCAAGGCGAGGCCATCGTCGTCCCTTACTGTCTCCGCCGTGATAACGGTGACTGGCAGATTCATGTCCATCGCCATATGTCGTATGACCAGTTGCTGCTGATAGTCCTTCTGGCCAAAAATCGCGCAGTCCGGCCGCACCAACGCAAATAGTCGTGCGACGACCGTTGTAACACCGTCGAAATGCCCGGGCCGTGATGCACCGCAGAAGTTCTCCGTTAGTCGTGGCACGGATACCGTGGTGGCATCTTCGAGCCCGAACGGGTAAATCGTCTCGACATCAGGCGTAAAAACCATGTCCACCGCACTTTTTTTCAGACGCAGCATGTCCCGCGCCAATGTTCGCGGGTACTCGTCAAAGTCCTCGCTTGCACCAAACTGAGTGGGATTGACGAATATACTGACCACAACGCGTTCCGCGTGTTCGCGTGCGAACTTGATCAGCGCGTCGTGGCCCGAGTGGAGATTGCCCATCGTCGCCACCAAAGCAATGTGCTCATCCAGGTGACGCCATTCGGCCAGATGCGCGCCGAGTTCCTGTTTGCTATTGACGACAAACACTTCTGTTCAAGCCCCGCGGCAGTCTAGGAAAAGCAATGTTCGGGCGCAGGATAGTCACCCTCTTTGACTTCGCGCACATAGGCTTGCAACGCCTCCAGTGGCGAGGTGCAATCAACCTGAAAATTCTTGACGAACTTTGGCGTGCGACCCTGAGTAATGTCGAGAACGTCGTAGAGCACGAGAATCTGCCCGTCGACGTCAGGGCCGGCACCAATACCGATAACCGGCACTTGCAGTGCCGTGGAAATTGTTTTTCCGACCTTACTCGGCACGCACTCGAGTAGAACGATATCTGCTCCGGCATCCTGCAGGCGTTTGGCAGTCGCGACCATCTCCCTGGCTTTGCCCCGCTCCCTGCCCTGCACTTTGAAGCCTCCAATCTTGTGCACAGACTGCGGCTTCAGACCAAGATGAGCGCATACCGGAATATCATGACGCGCCAGGTGTGCAACGATGTCCACCTGGTCGTCACCCCCCTCAAGCTTCACCATCATGGCACCGCCTTCCTGCATAAGCCGGACCGCGTTTTCCAGCGCCTGACCAGGCTCGGTGTATCTCATGAATGGCATGTCTGCTACCAGGAAC
>JACZTO010000034.1:0-3257 GCA_022573655.1 Pseudomonadota bacterium | reverse complement strand
GATGCCGGCTTCTCGTTCGTCGCTGGTGACGTTTTCCATCACCCGGCCGGATCGCCAGGCAAGCAACAGGAACAGCGGGATGGCCATCAGGACGACCCAGGCGATGGGGGCGGCGATGACGAAGATCAGCACCACGAACAGGGCGACGAACGGCATGTCCGCTACCAGGAACGCACGCCGCAGGCCACGTGCCACCGACTGCGAATGGTAGACAATATCGTCGACCGTGACGGGCACCGTTGTGTCGTGTCCCTGAATAACCATGCCCAATGAATCACCAACGAGCACCAGGTCCGTACCGGCCGCATCGACAAGCTGTGCGTAGCTCGCGTCATAGGCTGTCAGGCAAGCGATCGGCTGACCGTCCTGCTTCATTTTTCGCAATGTCGAGACATTAACCGGGGGCTCCGACATGCCGCGTTGTTCAAGCTGCGTGTACATAGGTTCGGGAGGATATCAGGCAAATACCGCCGCGGCAGGATTAAAAAAGTGGCGACCACCGCTTATTCGTTCGATATGCAGAAACAATTGCTCGTAGTCTTCGTCGTTATTAACAAGGTCGATCTGGGATGCATTAACAATGAGCAATGGACCATCGTCATAGGCATGAAAAAACCGCGCATAAGCGTCGGTCAGTTTTTCAATGTACTGGCGTTCGACAAAACGATCGTAACTCGCATTGCGACGCACCAGGCGTTGCATAATTGCGTCAACCGATACCTGCAGATATATGACCAGGTCGGGTACAGGTGCGTCGACAGCCAGGTTGGCCGCTATTTGGTCATAAAGCTTCAGTTCCTCCGAGTCCAGGTTCAGCTCAGCAAACAGACGGTCGCGAGTAAACAAATAATCTGAAATGCGAACATTGGTAAACAGATCCGGCTGTCGAAGTTTCTCTATTTGTCGAGCGCGGGCGAACAGGAAAAACATCTGCGCCGGCAATGCGGCAGATCGCCCATCACGATAAAAGCGTTCAAGAAACGGATTTTCTGCTACTTCCTCAAGAACGAGATCGGCAGAAAGACTGTCGGCGAGGCGCCTGGCCAGCGCCGTTTTTCCGACGCCAATCGGACCTTCGATCGCGATGTATCGAGACGAATTAGCCGACGGATTTGCTGATGAACTCAGCTGACTCAGGGACATTAATAACCTTTATCCAATACGCGAAATCTCGCTTGCACTGCCACTGACTGAAATATTCGCCAATGGCCCCAAACCGGGAATAACGAGCTCGGGCGCGACTTCTTCAAGAGGTAACAATACAAAATTTCGTTCGCCAATGCCCGGATGCGGAACGGTAAGCTGATCCTCATCAATTTCCTGGTTCGAATAGACCAGCAGGTCCAGATCAAGTACTCGCGGACCCCAGCGAACTGCGCCGCGTTCGCGCCCGCGCGCTTGTTCAATACGCTGCAACTCCAATAGCAACTCGCCCGCGGTGAGCTGCGTCAACATCGTCGCAACGGCATTCACGAAATCCGGTTGCTCGACGCCGCCCAATGGCGCCGAGCGATATAACGCCGAACGCTGCACGAGCCGGCTGCGGGGAATTTTCGCAAGCAATTCGAAAGCGCTTTCCAACTGGCGCACAGGACTGTCGAGATTGCTGCCCAGGCCAACGTAGGCCGGATACCAGTGGGTTTGCGGATGCACGGTCATCGAACGCAGTGGCCGATCACGATTCCTGCGACGATTGTCGCCGCCGCCGGCGCCGCGGTCGACGCTTCTTGCCCGGTTGTGCCTGCATCTGAAAACTCACCTCCCGTTCGGAGGTCGATTGATTCTGAACGTCAGTCCAGAACCTCGCGAGTTCTGCATCGATATGTCCGGCCTCGGACTGCAATAACATGAAATCGTATGCCGCACGAAAGCGGCGATGCTCAAGCAGGTTCATCGCCCTGCGTCCGCGCACAAACGCAAAACGTGGCTGTAGTGCGAGCATTTCCCTCATGGGTATCGTGAATCGACGTGGCAGTGATATGCGACGCTGCTGCTGCGCCACAATGTCGAACGACGCCAGCGCCAGTGACTGCGACTCGGACATTTTTTCCTCCGAACGCTTGCTCGCTGCAAGCTTCTTAATCGGCACCCAGAGAAATACGCCGAGCAGGAACATTGGCGTCACCGACTTGTCTTCGGATACACGCCGATCTGTATTCTGCAAAGCAGCGCGGACGAAAGACATGAAGTTCTCGTCCTGCGACAATTCTTGTTCTGTTGCAGGAAACAACTCGCCGAATAAACGATGTTCACGCAATAAATCGAAGGTACGCTCCGCGAATCCTGATTGGAACAACTTCTGGAATTCATCAAACAGCCGCGCTGCAGGAACGTTGGCCAGCAGACCCGTCAGGCCGCGCATGGCATCAACAACGCTGGCATCGATGGTGAAATTCAGTTTTGCCGCGAAACGCACCGCACGGAGCATGCGCACGGGATCCTCGCGCAGGCGCTGCGCCGGGTCACCAATCATTACCAGGCGACGTCGCTTAACATCCTCGAAACCGTCGACATAGTCCCAGATACTGAAATCGGCAATATTGTAGTACAGCGCATTGCAAGTGAAATCGCGGCGCCAGACATCCTCATCGATGGTGCCATAGACATTATCGCGGATGATTCGGCCCGCATGGTCGTGTTCAGAATCGTCATCAGCATGATTGGCAGCAGCGCGAAAGGTTGCGACTTCTATGATCTCGCGGCCAAAGCGAACGTGGGCGAGCCGGAAGCGCCGCCCGATCAATCGACAATTGCCGAACAACGCACGCACCTCCTCCGGCGTCGCGTTGGTCGCAATATCGAAGTCCTTGGGGTGCAACTCCAACATGGCATCGCGCACACCACCACCCACCAGGAACGCCTGATACCCTGCCTTGTGCAACCGATAAAGGACCTTAAGAGCGCTCTTGGAGATTTCGTCCCGCGAGACGTTGTGGGCGGCGCGGGCGATAACTCTCGGCGTTGTAGACCCCGGGTTCCCGCTATTATTCAAAAGAAATTCCGCTTGGCAAAAGAAAATGCGTCCGTATAATAGCAGCCCGCGCTCAGCCGTATAGTAGCGCTGCTGTCCGACTGGATAGCCAAAACTCCGCTCCCTTCGTCTAGTGGTTCAGGACGCTGCCCTCTCACGGCGGTAACAGGGGTTCGAATCCCCTAGGGAGTACCATATTTCTTAAGTAGTTACGCGTCACGGCATGATCAACTGCTTAACTTCGGTAATTTTTAGGTAATACGCCGCCGAGCGCTCACCAACGGGC
>JACZTO010000008.1 GCA_022573655.1 Pseudomonadota bacterium | reverse complement strand
GAAACGACGAGCAGCGCCAACTGTTGGATGAGGTTAAGGCACTCGCGAAAGGCGGCTCGCTGATCCCGGCGCAATTCAATTACGTACAGCAATTGAATCGTTACCAGCGACAGCTCCGCAATGCGGGGTTCACCAAACTCCACGGCCTGCGCCATGCCTATGCCCAGCAGCGCTATTTGGAGCTATCCGAACTGGTTTGTCCAGTGGCGGGTGGGTTGCCGTCGAAAGAACTGAATCCGGCACAACGAGCACTCGACCATGAGGCGCGAACCATCGTCAGCAGCGAACTTGGCCACGCTCGAGTTGAAATAGCGGCAGTATATCTAGGGCGATGAAATCTGTGCGTACGTCCATCGCTTTGTTACCGCGGCTCGTACGGCTTCGCGACGCACCTGCGTATCTCGGCATGGACCGCAACCGCTTCAATCGCGACGTCCGGCCGCATCTCACAAGAATTCCTATCGGCCAGCAAGGCATTGCTTTTGACCGGCTTGAACTCGACGCCTGGGTGGAGGACTATATCTCACGCAACGGGCGTCGTCCGAAGGCTCCAAAACTGGAGGACGACACATGTCAAAACGTAACCGAATGCCGGGGCTCCGCCAAAAAGGTGGGATCTGGCAAATTGAAAAACGCTGTCGATATGCACCAGGAGGGTGGCTCAGAGAAAGCACAGGACTATCTTCTCGCATTGAAGCAGAGCAGTACTTGATCCGCCGTCTGGCGGAAATTGAGGAGGAAGCACGACGACACGAGGCTGTGATCTTTACCTTCGAGGAAGCTGCATTACGGTATCTCGAAGAGATCGCACACAAGTCATCGGCCAATACCATCGCAGTGATTCTTGATCGACTATTTCCATACATCGGCAAGCTGCCGATTGCTCATGTTCATGACGGTACTATCCGACCGTTTATCGAGCACGAGCAAGGGCGCGATATGGCACCGAAAACGATCAATAATGTTTTGGGCATCATATCGACGGTTCTAAGTCGGGCGGCTCGAGTTTGGCGTGATCGGGATGGCAATCCATGGCTCACTCAGGCACCGGCGCTAATCAGCCGACTGCCAGTCAAAGGAAAGCAGGCCAAAGCCTATCCGCTATCGTGGTCAGAGCAGGATCGTTTGATCAAGGCCCTGCCCCGCCATTTGGCTGATGCGGCTCTATTTGGCTTGAATACCGGCTGCCGTGAACAGGAAATTTGCCAACTGCGTTGGGACTGGGAAGTACAACTGCCCGAAATGGGGACCTCGGTGTTCATCCTGGGAGCCTCCATCACGAAAACCAGCACGGAACGTGTTGTCGTACTGAACACCGTGGCGCGTCGCGTGATCGAGTCCCGTCGTGGCATACACGCCGAGCGGGTTTTCACCTATCGAGGCAGACCGGTCGGCAAACTGCGTAGCAGCGCATGGAGGCGAGCATGGAAAGCGGTAAACCTGCCGACTGAATCTGGCATCCTGAAAGGCGTTCACAATCTGCGTCACACCTTTGGCAGGCGACTGCGAAGTGCGGGCATTCCTTTGGAAACCCGTAAAGCATTACTCGGTCATGCCAACGATGACATCACAACGCATTATTCGGCCGCAGAGCTCGAAGAGCTCATCAATGCTGCCGAAGCCATTGTGAGTCGAGGCAGAACCGAAACGCCGAATCTGATGCTGATCCGCCAAAGGACGGACAGAAGTGTCGGAAAAGTGTCGGAAATGAAAAAAGGGCTAACCGGAAAAATCGGCTAACCCTTTGTTTTAAATGGCGCGCCCGGAGAGATTCGAACTCCCGACCGCTCGGTTCGTAGCCGAGTACTCTATCCAGCTGAGCTACGGGCGCGTTGTTTTTTTCGCGGGTTAATGCCCTTGTGGGTGCAAAGCCCGCTCCTACAAATTCATATGGCGGAGAGAGAGGGATTCGAACCCTCGAAGGGGTATTAGCCCTTACTCCCTTAGCAGGGGAGCGCTTTCGACCACTCAGCCATCTCTCCGAAATTCGCAACTGATTGTTCGGCTACCCTCAAGGGGCGCACATATTACTGTCAGTGGTTGTTGAGGTAAAGAGGTACTGACGCTATTCAGACTTGTCCGAATCGGACTTGCCTTCAGCGGCTTTTTCTTTCTGAATGCGTTCGTATATCTCTTCCCGGTGCACAGCGATGTCTTTGGGTGCATTGATCCCTATCCGGACCTGGTTTCCCTTGACCCCCAGTACAGTGATCGTGATGTCATTCCCGATCATGACCGTCTCGCCCGCACGTCGCGTCAGAATCAGCATGACTTCCTACTCCTGCCCGGCGGGGCTCCTGCCCCGTTCTTGTGCGCGTGTTATATCCTTAAACGGTTGTAATTCTAGCTGAAATTCACATCGGCTGCCCAAGTCTGCAATGATTTCAGCGCGTACTGCGCCTGCCGGCACTTGCACAACACCTCTAGCCGAGTTGCTCCGCAACCCATCCTGCGACTGACTCGAGCGCCTGATCGAGAGCTGCCGCGTCATTTCCACCGGCCTGTGCAAAATCCGGGCGCCCGCCGCCCTTGCCACCGACCTGCTCGGCAACCGGCTTGATGAGATCGCCAGCCCGGATCTTGTCCGTGTTATTGCTGGTTACACCGACTGCCAGACGAACTTTGCCGTTATGCACAGAACCCAGCACGATGACAGCGTTTTTCAGCTTGTGCTTGAAGCGATCTACCGCATCGCGAAGCGTCTTGGCATCTGCGCCATCCATACGTGTCGCAAGTACTTTGATGCCGCTAATTTCCTGCACTGCGTCAGAGTAGTCAACTGCCTGTCCGTTGGCGATCGCTTGCTTGGCCGTTGCCAATTCCTTTTCCAGGCTCTTGGTGCGCTTTAACAGCAGCTTAACTTTTTCAGCAGCCTGCTCTGGCTGACTGCGCAACAATCCTGCCAGTTCGTTCAAACTGCGTTGGCTGGCAGCGATCCATTGCATCGCACCTTGCCCGGTCAACGCTTCTATACGGCGAATGCCTGACGCCACGCCGCCTTCGGACGTGATCTTGAAAGTGCCGATGTCGCCTGTGCGCTCAACGTGCGTGCCGCCACAAAGCTCCACAGAAAAGTCACCAAACTGAAGAACTCTAACGTCGTCGCCGTACTTTTCGCCGAATAACGCCATGGCGCCAGACTTAATTGCCTCGTCGTAGCTCATTATTTTTGTTTCGGTGGCGATGTTCTTTCTGATCTCGTTATTCACGATATTTTCGATCTCTTGCAACTGCTCCGTTGTAACGCCCTCGTCATGCGAGAAATCGAAACGCAGTCTGTCCTGTGCAACAAGCGAGCCTTTCTGCGTAACATGGTCGCCGAGCACCTGTCGCAACGCTGCATGCATCAGGTGGGTCGCAGTGTGATTCAGGCGTATCGCCTGCCGCCGATCGGCATCGACGACCGCTTCCATCTCTTGACCAACTTTGAGCTCGCCCTGCTCCACCAATCCGTAATGCACAATTGCGTTGGCGCTCTTCTGCGTATCATCGACACGGAATAAATTTCCCGCAGCGATGAGGATGCCACTGTCGCCGATCTGGCCACCGCTTTCGGCGTAAAACGGGGTGGATAACAGAATGACTGCACCCTCTTCACCTTCGCTCAAACTGTCGACAGCCGCTCCGTCCCTATATAAGGAGTGAATCTCACTAACGCCTGCGATGCCCTCGTAGCCGAGGAACTCTGTTTTGATGTCAATCTTCACAGTCGGCGCATGTCCTGTCAGCTTGAGAGTGGAAGCAAATTTGCTGGCCGCGCGGGCACGATCACGCTGCGTGGACATTGCGGTTTCAAACCCTTGTTCGTCAATCGTCAACCCACGCTCGCGAGCAATATCAGCGGTGAGATCGAGCGGAAAGCCGTAAGTATCATAGAGTTTGAAAACCACATCGCCAGGTATTTGCTTACCATCGAGATCCGCGATTGCTGACTCAAGAATTATCATGCCTTGATCAAGCGTTTCGGCAAAGCGCTTGCCTTCTTTTTCCAAAACCTTTTCCACATGCGCCTGCGCCTTTTTAAGCTCAGGATAAGCATCACCCATCTCTTTGGCCAGCGGTGCGACAAGTTTGTGGAAAAACAGCTCGTCCATGCCGAGTTTCTTGCCATGACGAATCGCACGACGAATGATACGACGCAGGACATAGCCCCTGCCCTCATTGCCCGGCAGAACACCATCCACAATCAGAAATGAACACGCACGTATGTGGTCGGCAATGACATTGAGCGAACTGGATCCATTGTTCTTGACGCCAACTACATCGGCAACAGCATCGATAAGGTTGGCAAACAAGTCGATGTCGTAGTTGCTGTGCACACCCTGCATCACAGCTGCAATCCGTTCCAGACCCATGCCGGTATCAACCGACGGTTTGGGTAACGGGTGTAGTTCACCATCGGATGAGCGGTCGTATTGCATGAACACGAGGTTCCAGATCTCGACATAACGATCCCCATCCTCATCCGCAGAACCTGGCGGGCCACCGGCGATATCAGGACCGTGATCGTAGAAAATCTCGCTGCACGGGCCGCACGGCCCGGTGTCACCCATCGCCCAGAAATTATCTTTTTTGCCCAAGCGCCCGAAACGCTGCGGATCGATTTTTATTTCCTTGAGCCAAACGTCGGCGGCTTCATCATCGTCCTCAAAGACGGTAACCCAGAGCTTGTCAGCCGGAAGACCCAAGGTACCCGTCAGGAAGTCCCAACTGTATTGAATCGCTTCGCGTTTGAAGTAGTCGCCAAAACTGAAGTTGCCAAGCATTTCGAAAAAGGTGTGGTGGCGAGTTGTGTAGCCCACGTTCTCAAGATCATTGTGTTTACCGCCTGCCCGCACACAGCGCTGCGACGATGCCGCACGGCTGTAGCTGCGCTTGTCCTCACCCAGGAACACGTCCTTGAATTGCACCATTCCGGCGTTCGTGAACAACAGCGTCGGGTCATTGCCCGGTACCAGTGGAGCGCTGGCAACGATCTCGTGGCCGTTATCACGGAAGAACTCCAGAAATGCCTGGCGTAGCTCGTTGCTTGTCTTCGCTGTCATCGTGTATCTCGGCGCCTGGCAATGGTTTTCAACCGCGCTATTGTACGGGGTTTGCGCGTCAGGATTAAGCGCTAATCCTTGCCGAAAGCCGCCCGGATGTGATCGGACTCGAAGCCGCGAAATTGAAGAAAGCGCATCTGCTTCGCTTTGGCCTTGAAGTCAGCAGGTTGAGCGCTGCCGAACTTCCTGGTACGCGTGTTGCGAGCAAGCTTGTACCAGTCCGCCGAAGCCTTCTGCAGCGCACACTCAATCTCGGCGGCGCCGAAGCCGCGTTGCCCAAGATCCACACGAACTCGAACCGGGCCCTTGCCCTGATTGATACGGGATTGAACAAAACTGTCGGTAAACCGCTGGTCGCTTTGCAGCCCCTCTGCCGTGAGGTTCACGATGGCCTGCTCCGCAATGACGCGATCATAGCCCTTGTCGGCGAGCTTTCTGATGAGCTCTGTTTGCCCGTACTCACGCCGTGCCAGGAAATCCATCGCCTTTTTCCGGGCCGCGACCGGATCAGAAAAGCGATCTACTCCTGAGTCGGAGAGTAGATCGCTGATTTCTTCGTGGAGTTCGGTCAAGCTTCAGCAACGGCCTCCGTATCATCCGCCGCGTCTGCGGTGGCCTCGGTGGTCTGCTTCGGTAGCAGCAGGGCACGAATTTTGCCCTCAATCTCATCTGCCATCGCCGGGTTGGCCTTTAGAAACTCACGCACGTTTTCCTTGCCCTGACCGATGCGATCATCACCATAGCTGTACCACGAGCCCGCCTTGTCGACGATGTTGTGCTGTACGCCCAAATCGATGATCTCGCCGAGGCGGCAAATACCGTAGCCATAAAGAATCTCAAATTCAGCCTGTTTGAACGGCGGCGCAACCTTGTTCTTGACGACTTTGACGCGCGTTTGATTGCCGATGACCTCGTCGCCTTTTTTGATGGCGCCGATACGGCGAATATCGAGACGAACTGAGGCGTAGAACTTAAGCGCGTTACCGCCGGTGGTCGTTTCGGGATTCCCGAATATGACGCCAATCTTCATACGAATCTGGTTGATGAAGACAACCATCACGTTTGA
Source organism: Pseudomonadota bacterium (assembly GCA_022573655.1). Lineage (GTDB taxonomy): Bacteria > Pseudomonadota > Gammaproteobacteria > Steroidobacterales > Woeseiaceae > UBA1847. Next base: position 60,578 of record JACZTO010000008.1, on the reverse strand, counting down.
GCGTTTGATATTTCCGGCTAACTTTCTAAGCGCCTGTGACATCAGGCGCGCCTGCAGGCCCATATGCGAATCACCCATTTCGCCCTCGATCTCGGCCTTCGGCGTCAGTGCCGCAACCGAGTCGATGACGATGATGTCGAGCGCGCCGGAACGCACCAGCATGTCGGTAATCTCAAGCGCCTGTTCACCCGTATCCGGTTGCGACACCAGTAATTCGTCAACATTGACACCCAGTTTTTCGGCATAGGATGGATCGAGCGCGTGCTCTGCATCGATAAAGGCCGCCGTACCGCCCAGCTTCTGGGCCTCGGCAATCACCTGCAGCGTCAGCGTGGTCTTGCCGGAGGATTCCGGGCCGTAGATCTCGACCACCCGGCCTTTGGGAAGCCCACCAATGCCCAACGCGACGTCCAGCCCGATAGATCCCGTCGAGATGACGTCCATGTCCCTGGCAGAGGGGCTGTCACCCAAGCGCATTACCGAGCCTTTGCCGAACTGTTTCTCGATTTGTCCAAGGGCTTGTGCGAGTGCTTTTTTACGATTCTCATCCATTTTTCTGGTCCATTTTTGCCGCCATCCGCTTCAGGTTGATAATACTGTTGATATAAACAGTGATTCTGCCACAAACCCGCGCCAATGGCAGCATCTGTGCCGATAAAAAACACAGCAAAGTGTCAAGAAACTGCCGGAACCTATTGTTTCAGTGGACTGTAGGTGATGCCACCGGGGCCCGAAATAGATTCAACGAGCTCCATGCCTGACCACTCCGTAATCGCCCTCTGCGCCAAGCGCTCCGTTGTAAACGACCGCGCATTCTGCACAACCGTTATGTGGGGCCGATACGTCCGATCCTTGGTCGTCACCTCAAACTCGAGCAGCATTTCATTCAACGACGTAACCAGTGCCTGCAGCTCGACCGGAATCGTCGGGGCGATGAGGCAGGCCACCTTCGGTCTGGCCCAATAGTCGAGGCGATCAAATCCCAGCCGAAACGGTTCAAACTTTATCTGCGCGGCGCGCGCTTGCAGCGTTGCTATTTGCGACTCAGGAAAGTCGCCGATGAACGCCAGCGTGATATGCCAGTTGCGCCTGTCGACCATCTTGCCCTCGACAGTCTTGGCCACGGAATTAATAACGTCGCGCAGGCGATCACGCTGGCGGTTATCGGGCCACAGGGCGAAGAATATGCGCTTGCTGCTCATCTGGAATTATTCACGATGCTATGCGTTCACGCAGGCCCTGCAATGCGTGCGCTACCGTGAGTTCACGAACCAGGTCACGATCGCCATCGAAATGCTGACAGCTGCTCTCGATTTTTACATTGCTGCCTTCCCGGATCGCCCATGCAAACCAAACCGTGCCGACAGGCTTGTCCTCGGTACCGCCGGCGGGGCCGGCGACACCGCTGACAGCAACGGCTATATCCGCACCACTCAAGCGCAACGACCCTTTTGACATCTCCTCCACAGCAGGCTTGCTAACGGCGCCGTAGTCTTCCAGCGTCTGACTTTGAACCCCCAGCACTGACTCTTTCGCGCCGTTCGAATAGCTCACGATGCCGTAGCCGAAAACGGCCGAGCTGCCCGGAATATCCGTAATCGCCTTTGCGATCCAGCCACCCGTGCAAGACTCGGCGGTCGCAACTGCCTTGCCTGATTCAGTGAGCTCATTGACCAGTGCCAGCGCCAATTTCTGTATCGATTCGTGGTCAGCCATTCAATACTGATTCATAGAGTGTGACGTGATTGTCTGCCATCGTATCGATCGAGAACTCATTTTGCATGCGTTTCCTGCCGGCGGCGCCCAAACGCAGCCGCATCGGTTCGTCATCCATCAAAGTCGCAATCGCGATGCGAAGTTCGTCGACGTCCTGCGCCGGCACCAGGAGACCTGTCTTGCCATGCTCGACCGCTTCGCTCAGACCACCTGCGTCGAAGCCGACAACGGGCACTCCGGCCGCGGCCGCCTTCAGTGCCGCGACACCCAGGCCTTCGGCTAGCGCCGGATGCACGAAAAGATCAAAACATCCGATGTATTCATCGAGGTTGTCGCGAAAGCCTGCAAATTGTACAACATCCCCAAGACCCAGGGAGCTTGCCTGCGAGCGCAGCTGATTATTTAGATAGCCGTCACCGAACACAATCAAGCGAAATGGCGGGTGGCTGTGTACAAGATCGGCGACTGCCTGCAGCAGGTAGCGATGACCCTTGCGGGGAATTAGCTGGCCCGCCGCCGCCATCGTGAACATGTCATCAGTCACACCAAACTCGCGTTCCAGTATGGAGCAGTCCGGCTGTTTGGCGAATGCCTGCGCGTCTACGGCGCTGCGGATAACCGCAATGCGGTTGCTGTCGATATCGCGATCCCTGAGAACGGCTGCTATCGCCTCCGATATTGCGATTATCCTGGCAAACGGCTTGTAGCGCAGCGCCGCCATGAGGCGCATTTCGAGATTATCGACACGGCGGGAAACGACGGCCGGGATATCGGCAAACGTGGCCGCGAGGCCGCCGAGAATATCCGCGCCACGGCGGCTATGGCAGTGAACGATGTCGGGGCAATTCTCTTTCAGGAATTGCGACAGCCGATAAGCAAAAGGCAAATCCAAGTCACCCGCGCAGAACAGGTTTTGCACACGAATACCGGCCTGCCGCGCGCTGCCATCAATTCCCGATTCGGGCGGACAAACGAGCGTGTTGTCATGGCCCCGCTCTCGTAACGCGTTGATCAGGTAGACAACCTGCTGCGGGCCACCCAAATAATGGCGTCCTGTTTCGACATGCAGTATTTTCACCCGTCTATAATAATCGATCGCGCACCAAAAATAATATGAAAGCCGAAGTCACACCGGTCCACACACCCATGATGCGCCAATATCTCGGCATCAAGTCCGATTACCCGGACATGCTGGTGTTTTATCGTATGGGCGACTTCTATGAGCTTTTCTACGACGATGCGAAGCGCGCGTCATCCCTGCTCGGCATCACCCTGACGTCGCGCGGCAAGTCCGGTGGCAACGCGATTCCCATGGCCGGTGTGCCCTATCACGCGATCGAGGGCTATCTTGTGAAGCTCGTTCGCCAGGGCGAGTCCGTCGCTATCTGCGAGCAAATAGGAGATCCCGCGACCAGCAGCGGACCGGTCGAGCGCAAAGTCACGCGGGTTGTAACGCCGGGCACGCTGACGGATGAGGCTTTGCTCTCCGCCAGCCGCGACAACCTGGTTGCCGCCATCTTTGCTCACGGTGAGGCTATCGGCATAGCCTGGATGGATTTGTCTGCGGGCCGGTTCAGCCTGACGGAAGTTCCCGATATGGAGGCGGTTTTTGGCGAAATCGAACGCCTGCGTCCGGCCGAACTCATTGTGGATGAAGACGAAACTTTGCCGACATCCTTCAGCGACGACATTCGAATCACGCGCCGGCCGCCGTGGCATTTTGAGCTCGACAGCGCGACACGCCTGCTGTGCAACCAGTTTCGCACGCGCGACTTGAGCGGCTTCGGTTGCGAGAGCTTGTCACGCGGCATTGCGGCTGCCGGCGCACTGCTGCAATACGTCACGGACACGCAAAAAGCGGCGCTACCGCATCTGCAGTCAATACGCGTTGAGCTTCGCGACGATGCCGTCATCATGGACGCTCCGACGCGACGTAATCTGGAACTCGAAGAATCCCTGAGCGGTTCACATCAGCACACGCTGGTGGGCGTCATGGACCGATGCCAGACGGCGATGGGTAGTCGCATGCTGCGGCGCTGGCTACAACACCCGTTGCGCGACGCCGCTATTCTGAAAGCCCGATTCCAGACGCTCGATGCGCTGCTTGCCGCTAGCATGACAGAGCCGCTGCAGGAGCGGCTCGATGGCATAGGCGACATCGAAAGAATCCTGTCCCGCGTGGCACTGCGCTCTGCTCGCCCGCGCGACCTGCGCCAGCTTTGCGAGGCGCTTTCGAGGCTGCCTAACCTGCAACGTCTGTTGGCGAGCATCGAATCACCGCTTCTGGCTGACCTCGCCAGCCAGATAGGCGAACACAATGCGCAGCATCACCTGCTCAGCAAGGCGATTATCGACAGTCCGCCCATGCTGATCCGCGACGGTGGTGTCATTGCGCCGGGGTACGATGACGAACTTGATGACTTGCGCGCGATTGCGGAGAACGCAGACCAGTACCTGGTCGACCTCGAACTGCGCGAGCGCAAGCGCACGGGTATCGCGACACTGAAACTCGGCTACAACCGCGTGCACGGTTATTACATCGAAATCAGCAAGGCCCAGGCCGACAAGGCACCGCTCGAATACGTTCGACGCCAGACATTGAAGTCGGCCGAGCGCTATATCACACCCGAGCTGAAGGAATTCGAAGACAAGGTTCTCGGCGCTCGCGAACGAGCCCTGGCCCGGGAAAAATTCCTTTATGAAGAATTGTTCGACAAGCTGCATGAAGTGCTTGGCGAACTGCAGCTGAGCGCGAATGGCCTTGCCGAACTCGACGTACTGGCGTGTTTCGCGGAGCGCGCACAATCGCTGGCGCTCACTCAGCCTGAAATCAGCGCGGAGCCGTGTATTGAGATAACGGGTGGCCGCCACCTGGTTGTTGAGCAGGTCATCGATACGCCATTCATTGCCAACGACCTGACCCTCGGTGAGGACAAGAGGCTGCTGATCATCACCGGCCCGAATATGGGTGGTAAATCCACGTACATGCGGCAAACCGCACTGATCATTATTCTCGCTCACGTGGGGAGTTTCGTGCCGGCTGACAAGCTTCGAATCGGGCCGATCGACAGGATCTTCACCCGCATCGGCGCATCAGACGATCTTGCCGGTGGTCGTTCGACGTTTATGGTCGAAATGACGGAAACGGCGACGATATTGAACAACGCCAGCGAACAAAGCCTCGTGCTCATGGACGAAATTGGCCGCGGCACCAGCACCTTCGATGGCTTGTCGCTGGCCTGGGCCGCGGCACACCATATGGCCGAGACGACAAAAGCGTTCACCCTGTTTGCGACACACTACTTCGAGTTGACGGCGCTCGCTGAGGAATTAAGCGGCTGCGAGAATGTGCATCTCGACGCAACCGAGCATGATGGTCAACTCATTTTTCTGCACGCCGTCAAACCGGGTCCTGCAAACCAGAGTTACGGTCTGCAAGTCGCGTCGCTTGCCGGTGTGCCAAAGCATGTTATCCACAGAGCGCAAAACTACCTGAAGACTCTTGAATCGCAGCAGAGTGTGAACGTGCACAGCCCACAGGGTCAACTGGACTTGAGTGTTGTGGAAATCGCCGACGAAGACCCGCTGCGCGACGCTGTCGATGCACTTGAGCCCGACTCGATGTCGCCGCGCGAAGCGCTTGCAGCTTTGTACAAGCTGAAAGAATTGTAGGAGCGCGCCTTGCGCGCGATATCGCGGGTAAGACCCGCTCCAACATTCGCGCGCAAGGCGCGCTCCTACTCCTCGCGTGGTACCCGCAGACGGATGCCGGTTTCCTTGAGCTGCGTCGCAGATATTTCGCTCGGCGCATTGGTCAGCGGACAGTTGGCCGTCTGCGTCTTCGGGAACGCAATAACGTCGCGAATGCTGTCGGCACCGGCCATCAGCATGACGATGCGATCCAGGCCGAAGGCAATGCCGCCGTGTGGTGGGCAACCGTATTGCAATGCAGTCAGGAGGAAGCCGAACTTCTCTTCTGCCTCTTCTTTACTGATGCCAAGCAAGTCGAAAACGGCCGCCTGGATTTCAGTATCGTGAATACGAATCGACCCACCACCGATTTCCGAGCCGTTCAAGACCATGTCGTAGGCACGCGAAAGTGCATTGCCGGGCTCAGCCTTTAACGTTTGCACATCATTTTCGGACGGCGCGGTGAACGGATGATGCAAGGCTGTCCAGCGCCTGGTCGTCGCATCCTTTTCAAACATTGGAAAATCAACCACCCACAACGGCGCCCAACCCTCGGCTACGAGGCCGCGATCCTCAGCAACTTTGACACGCAGGGCGCCAAGCGCATCGTTGACAATGCGAGCCTTGTCCGCACCAAAGAAAATCAGATCGCCCGTCTTCGCGCCCGTGCGCTCAATGATGCCGGTTACGGTTTCGTCGGGCAGGAATTTCAGAATTGGCGACTGCAAGCCCTCGCGACCGGCAGCAACGTCATTAACTTTGATATACGCGAGACCCTTGGCACCGTAACGGCCAACATATGCCGTGTAGTCATCGATGATTTTGCGGCTCATCTCTGCACCGCCGTGCACGCATAGTGCAGCGACGCGGCCTTCGGGATCAGTAGCCGGGCCTGCAAACACCTTGAATTCGACCGCACTCATGAGATCAGCGACCTCAACCAGCTCAAGATCGATACGCAGATCCGGTTTGTCTGAACCAAAGCGCTGCATGGCATCTGCATAACTGATGCGCGGGAACGGACTTGGCAGAGTGACATCTAGCGCCTCCTTGAACAGGTGGCGCATCAGGTCTTCCATCGTGTCCATGACGGCGGATTCGTCAACGAAGCTCATTTCAATATCAAGCTGTGTAAATTCCGGCTGCCGATCCGCACGCAGATCTTCGTCGCGAAAACAACGCACGATCTGATAATAACGATCCAGCCCCGACATCATCAGCAATTGCTTGAAGATCTGTGGCGACTGCGGCAAGGCAAAGAATTTGCCCGGATGGGTACGACTGGGAACGATGTAATCGCGAGCACCTTCTGGTGTTGCGCGCGTCAGCATGGGTGTCTCAACGTCTATGAAACCGTTGTTGTCCAGGAATTTGCGCATCGCCATCGTCACCTTGTGACGCAACACCAGGTTACCCAGCATTTCTTCGCGGCGCAGGTCGAGATAACGGTACTTGAGGCGAATATCTTCGTTCGCCTGCTCATCGTGATGAAAAGGTGGCGTCTCGGCCTTGTTAAGAATCTCCAGTTCATGCGCCAGCACTTCTATCTGGCCGGTGCGCATATTCGGGTTCACGGTGCCGTCCGGACGCGGACGCACCAGGCCTTTAACTTTCAGGACGTATTCGGAACGAATGCGCTCCGCTACGGCAAATATCTCTGCTCGATCGGGATCAAAAACAACCTGCAACAGACCTTCGCGATCTCGCAGATCGATAAAGATTACTCCGCCGTGATCGCGGCGCCGGTGAACCCATCCGCAAACCTCTATCTCCCGGCCGGTCAGAGACTCGTTGACCTCTCCACAATAATGGCTACGCATCGTTAAAATCCGGACAATACCCTGAAAAAAGAGGCGGAATGGTAAGGTCTGCCGCCGCGCTTATCAAGCCATCTTATCCGGCATGTCATCCAGCGGTTCGAACGGCAGTTCGCCCGTCTGATCCTTGCGCCAGGTGGGTATAACCACGCCCAGGGAGATGATCATCTTGAGTGCCTCATCGACATCCATGTCCAGCACGATGATGTCCTTTTTTGGCACAACGATAATCAGGCCGGAGGTCGGATTCGGCGTGGTCGGCACAAAGCAGCAGACGACGTCGGTTCCCGTGCGCACCTGCACCTCACCAAGATTGGTCGCCGTTTGGAACGCAAGGCTGTAGACGCCCTTGCGCGGATATTCGATCAACAACACTTTCTTGAACGACTGGCTGGAATCCGAAAACACGATTTCTGCGAAGTTCTTTGCTGCCGAATAAACGGCGCGCACAACCGGAATGCGTTCCATCAGCGATTCCCAACCGCCAACGAATGCCCGACCTACGAAATTTGTGGCGAGGATCCCCGTAACCGTGACCACGATCACGATCAGAATGACGCCGAATCCTGGAATCTGGATCACTTGTTCTGTGCCAAACAGGCCTTGCAGCAATGTGCCTGGCTGGTACCTGGTCGGTATGAGATCGATGGTCTTGTCCATCAGGTCGACGGCAAAACCGATCAGCAGTATGGTGACGCCCAGGGGAATCCAGACCAGGAGTCCTGTGACAAAATAGCGACGCAATCGTTTCAAGTCAGGTACCTCAAGCTGTTTTGGCCTTGCTGTCTGATGAACTTTTCTTGGCGTCGGCCTTTTTCGCAGGCTTATCCGCATCTTTCGACTTTTCGGTGCTCTTCGTATCGCCGTCTTTCGGCTTCGAGGAGCCCTTCGCGTCAGCATCCCCGGCAATATTGCGCTGATCTCCCGTCTTGAAGTCGGTCTCGTACCAGCCTTTGCCTTTCAGTCGAAATTTCGGCGCAGATAACAGCTTGCGCAGACCAGGGTCACCGCATTCCGGGCAGTCTTCCAGCACCGGGTCACTCATTTTCTGCAAAGCGTCGAACGCATGTTCACAGCTCTTGCAGAGGTATCCGTAGATCGGCATGTATTACAAACCTCGTCTATTCTAAAGTCTGCCGGAAGACCGGCGAGTATAGCGTAGGAGCGCGTCCCAGCGCGCAATGATCCCCTACGCAATATCAGGCGGCGATCTGGAAATCGAGCCGGTCATTTGTGACACCCACCGTGATCACGTCACCGGACTTGAAGCTGCCCTGCAGAATTTCCTGAGCCAGCGGATTTTCAATTTGCTGCTGAATGGCGCGTTTGAGTGGCCGCGCGCCATACACCGGATCAAAACCCGTATCGGCGAGCTTGTCGCGCGCCGCATCGGACAACTCAATTCGAATATCACGCTCGGCAAGCCGCGCCTGCAGGTAGCTCAGCTGGATGTCCACGATTTTGCGAATATGCTCGCGACCCAGCGGATGAAAAACCACAAGATCGTCGATACGATTGACGAATTCCGGTCGGAAGTGGCTGCCGACGACATCCATGATCGCACTCTTCATTGCGTCATAGTTTTCCTCGCCCGTCATCTCCTGAATGACTTGTGAACCCAGGTTCGACGTCATGACGATCACAGTGTTGCGGAAATCGACCGTGCGGCCCTGTCCGTCGGTCAGGCGGCCATCGTCAAGCACCTGCAACAGCACGTTAAGCACGTCTGGATGCGCTTTCTCGATTTCGTCCAGCAGAATCACCGAGTACGGGCGCCGGCGAACCGCTTCTGTAAGGTAGCCGCCTTCTTCATATCCGACATATCCCGGCGGTGCACCGATTAACCGCGCCACCGAATGTTTTTCCATGAACTCGGACATGTCCAGCCGCACCATCGCATCGTCTGTGTCGAACATGAAGTTCGCCAGTGCTTTGGTCAATTCAGTCTTGCCGACACCCGTCGGCCCGAGAAACAGGAACGATCCTATCGGTCGGTTGGGATCAGACAATCCGGCACGCGAGCGGCGGATCGCATTTGCGACTACCGTGACGGCCTCATCCTGACCAACAACACGCTGTTGCACAACAGATTCCATCTGCAACAACTTTTCTTTTTCGCTTTCGAGCATTTTGCTTACGGGAATGCCGGTCCACTTCGAGACGATTTCCGCCACCTCATCTTCGGTGACGTTATTGCGCAGCAACGTGTATTCCGTGTGCTTAGTTCGCAGCGCATGCTCAAGCTTTTTCTCAAGCTCGGGAATGCGTCCGTACTGAAGCTCCGACATGCGTGCGAGATCATTCGCACGATGTGCCGTCTCAAGTTCGACGCGAGCTCGCTCAAGCTCTTCCTTAATCTGGGCCGTGCCCTGCATTGACGCTTTTTCCGAATTCCAGACCTCCTCAAGATCAGCAAATTCTTTCTCCAAAACGTCGAGTTCCGACTGGATATCTTTACGGCGTTTCGCAGACGCGTCATCAGACTCTTTTTTGAGTGATTCGCGTTCGATCTTGAGCTGGATTATGCGTCGCTCCAGGCGATCCATTGCTTCCGGCTTCGAGTCAATCTCAATGCGAATGCGCGACGCTGCCTCATCAATCAGGTCGATGGCCTTGTCTGGCAATTGCCGATCGCTGATATAGCGGTGCGATAAAGTCGCGGCCGCAACGATGGCGGGGTCAGTGATCTCAACACCGTGATGCACTTCATAGCGCTCCTTGAGACCGCGAAGTATTGCGATCGTATCGGCAACCGTCGGCTCCTCGACAAGCACCTTCTGAAAACGGCGCTCCAATGCAGCGTCTTTTTCTACGTATTGACGATACTCATTCAGTGTAGTTGCGCCGACGCAGTGCAATTCACCACGCGCGAGTGCCGGCTTGAGCATGTTGCCAGCATCCATTGATCCTTCAGCTTTGCCGGCGCCGACCATCGTATGCAGTTCGTCGATGAACAGGATGATTTGCCCTTCCTGTTTCGCCAGGTCATTGAGTACCGCCTTGAGGCGCTCCTCGAATTCACCGCGAAACTTGGCGCCCGCAATCAACGCACCCAGGTCAAGTGACAAGATGCGCTTGCCGCGCAGCCCATCGGGCACTTCGTTGTTGACGATGCGCTGCGCGAGCCCTTCGAGAATCGCGGTTTTTCCGACGCCGGGCTCGCCGATGAGTACCGGATTATTTTTCCTGCGCCGTTGCAGAATCTGAATCGTGCGACGAATTTCATCGTCACGACCGATGATTGGATCGAGCTTGCCCTGCTCGGCGAGTTGGGTCAGATCGATAGTGAACTTGGCCAATGCCTGACGCATGTCTTCGGCATTGGGATCGTTGACCTGCTGTCCGCCACGAATATCGTCGATCGCTATTTCGATTGCGCTTTTTTGAGCACCTGCCTGCTCCAGGGTTCCCTTAAGAGGTGATTTTTCCTGTATGGCCGCAAGCACAAACAGTTCGCTTGCGATGTACTGATCGCCGCGTTCCTGAGCGAGCTTGTCGGTGATATTGAAGAGCTTCGACAACTTGTTGCCAATATGAACCTCACCGCCGGTACCCTCGACTGTCGGCAGCCTGTCGATAACGTCACCTAGTTGTGAACGCAGCAGGTTCACATTGACGCCCGACCTGCTCAGCAGGCCGCGAACGCCGCCGCCCTGCTGATCCAGTAGTGCGACCATGACGTGGGCAGGTTCAATAAACTGATGGTCCTGGCCAACCGCCAGCGACTGCGCGTCAGCCAGCGCGAGCTGAAATTTGCTTGTGAGTTTATCCAATCGCATTGGGTGCCCCCGATTCCTCGAACTGCCCAATAGATTGAGGCAAGAGTGGGTTTTTCAAGAAAGGCGCGCGACGAAACTCACCATTCGTCCCGTAGCACCATCGCGCCGATAGGAGAAAAAGCGCCTTGCATCACTATAAGTACACAATCCACCGCCGTACACTTGAGTAACGCCTGCAGCCCTTAGTCGCAGCCGTGCCAGCGCGTACAAATCAGCCTGCCAGCGTTCCCGGATGTTGCTGACAAAACACGCAGCCGCCGCACGGTCATGTTCGAGGAACGCCTCCCGCACCTCGTCGCCAACTTCGAACGACGGTTGGGAAATCGCCGGACCCAACCACGCCAATAAACCGTCGGGATCATGCGTCATCTCAGCAACCGTATTTTCGATGATGCCTGCCGCCAGGCCACGCCATCCTGCATGCGCAATACCGACTTCACTCCCGTCTGACGAACACAACAGCACGGGCAGGCAGTCCGCGGTCTTAACGACACAGACATCGCCCGGCTTGCTGCCGATGGCGGCATCTGCGCCAGGCGGCACATCGAAATTACCTGCCTCGACAACGCATGTGCCGTGCAGCTGATTGAGCCAACACGGCTTGCCTGGCAGTCCCACGGCAGCAATGTCGCCCGTTCGCAACGTCGTGCCGGCAATAATGTTATCGGGTGCCGGCCAATCCGCGCGTAGCCATTCGTCGCTCATTGCTGGTCCCTTTGGGCATCCACTCGCAATACTTCAATGAGATTCTGAAAGTCCTCAGGAGCCGCCGCTTCCAGTGCAAGGGGCTTGCCCGTCGCCGGGTGATCGAACGCCAGCCTCGTGGCGTGCAAAGCCTGGCGTTTGAAGCGTCGCAATGTCTGAATCAATTCCTCCGACGCCCCTTTCGGCAGCGCCAACCTGCCGCCATACACCGGATCGCCGACCAATGCATGGCGGCGATACGCGAAATGCACGCGAATCTGGTGGGTGCGGCCCGTTTCCAGTTTCACATCGACACAGGTATAAGCAGCAAAGCGTTCCCTTACGGTGTAATGAGTGACTGCCGCTTTGCCTTTTTGTTGCACGCTCATGCGTTTGCGGTCGGTCGGGTGTCGCGATATCGGCTCCCGAATGACGCCACCGCCCGTCAGCACCCCATTGCATACCGCAATGTACCGGCGAGATATTTCCCGATCTGCCAATAAGCGAACCAGCGCGGTATGAGCTTGCAATGTCTTGGCGACGAGAAGCAGCCCGCTGGTGTCCTTATCCAGCCGATGAATGATTCCGGCACGCGGTATTTCCTCAAGCTCCGGCGCATGGTGCAAGAGCCCGTTCATGAGCGTGCCTGCCGGATTGCCCGCGCCAGGGTGAACAACGAGGCCCGCCGGTTTGTTTATCACCAGCAGATCAGAGTCCTCGTGGGCAACCTGCAGTGCCATCGACTCCGGCTCGGCACGCACGCTTACCTCTGCCGGTGGCTCGAGAGCAACAGATTCACCGCCCTCTACGGCATCTCTGGGCCGCCAGGAATTCCCGTCGACCGTTATTGCACCGGCCAGCAACCATTCCTTAAGGCGACTCCTGGAATATTCGGGAAACATTCTGGCCAGCGCCTTGTCCAATCTCAATCCGGCCAGCTCGGCAGGGATCGTCGTTATTTGTTTTTTGGCACTCATGACTTGGCCCTAGTTTACGGTATACTCGCCGGCCTTGAACGGCCCGGCTGCTTCTGGCAACAGCACACAAAAACGACAGTATGCAATTTATGTCATCCAATAATCCGGTACCTTCGCGCTTGATTCGCACAATTCTGATCGCTTTCCTGTGCGCTAGTTTGGCGGCATGCGCCGGCAAAGACGAAATACAGACCGAAATTCAGGGCATCATGGAGGCTTATGAGAAGGCGCAAGAAGCCATCGCACGAAAGAACTACCGACGGGGCATTCAAATTTTCGAAGCGATCCAGGCTCGATTCCCGTTTAGCGACCTGTCGCGTCAAATCCAGCTCGAACTCATGCACGCCTATTACATGGGCGGCCAACGTGAGCAAGCGGTAGAAGCGGCCGACACATTCATCCGAGAAAACCCGATTCACGCGCGCGTTGACTATGCGCTCTATATCAAGGGACTGGCCTATTTCGAGGAAGAACCGGGCTTCATGGATCGCTGGTTCCGCAGGGACACCACAAAACGGCCGCCACAGGAAGTCGAACTCGCCTATATCACTTTTCGGCGCCTGGTCGAGCGCTACCCGACCAGCGAATACGCAGCGGATGCAGAACAACGCATGGTTGCCATCAAGGATCGCCTTGCGCAATACGAAAACCATATCGCAGATTATTATCTGCGCCGCGGCGCGTATGTTGCTGCATTGAACCGCGCAACGACGGCGCTGGAGGAATACAACGGCGCCAGCGGCAATGCCCGGTCGCTGGAGATCATGGCACTGGCTTACGACAAACTCGGAATGACGGATCTTGCCTCGGATACTCGCAGGGTCCTGGAAAAGAACTTTCCTGACGAAGGCTAGTGGTCCAACAAGGTAGGTTTGATGAATTCAGCGAGAATGCGAAGCGGCCGACCGCTAAGCGCGCCTCGCTGGCAATGGCGCGTCCTTGTCAAGAGGCGCAACAACGCGGACGACCGCTTCGCAGCTCGCCCGAAGGGAGTCACCCGGATGATCCAATACGGCGTTGCAGCCCTTGTAAAGGACACGCCATTCACGGCGGACTGCGCCTTGTCTTGGATCATCCGGGTGACTCTGAACCCATCAAACCTACCTTGTTGGACCACTAGGTCGGGTGCTTGTAGCCTGAGGTGATCGGGTAGCGCCAGTCCCTGCCGAATGCCCGACCACTGATACGAATGCCCGGCGGCGCTTGACGGCGCTTGTATTCATTGCGTTTGACCATCTCGAGTATGCGAATAACAACGTCACGTTCGAAGCCGCGATCCACTATTTCAGCCACCGACAAGTCTTCTTCTATGAACGCCTCGAGTATTGGGTCGAGAATGTCGTAGCCCGGCAGCGAATCACTGTCCTTCTGATCGGCCCTGAGCTCCGCGGTCGGCTCACGTGTGATCACGCGCTCAGGAATCACCTCGCCCAGAGTATTGCGATAGTGCGCCAGCCTGTACACCAACGTCTTGCTGCAATCCTTGATCGGCGCGAAACCACCCGCCATATCACCGTATAGAGTGGCATAACCAACAGCCATTTCACTCTTGTTACCAGTCGTCAGCAGCATGCGCCCGGTCTTGTTGGAGATCGCCATAAGCAACAGGCCACGGCACCGTGCCTGGATATTCTCTTCCGTGACGTCGGCCTCACGATCACCCAGAACTGCTTGCAACTGATCGATCGTAGCCTCGTACATCGGTTCGATGGGTATCACGTCGTAGTCGATTCCCAGCGTGGCCGCTTGTTTTGCAGCGTCTTCCTGGCTCATTGTTGAGGTAAAGCGAAACGGCATCATCACCGCTCGAACCCGGTCCGCCCCGATCGCGTCACAGGCAATAGTTGCAACCAGCGCCGAGTCAATTCCACCCGACAGGCCAATGATTACTCCCGGAAACCCGTGCTTGGTCACATAGTCGCGAGTTCCGGTTACCAGCGCTCGATAGACACTTGCCTCCGTCTGCAACATCGCGGCGCACTCGCCCGATTCCGGAGTGACGCCTGCGGCAGTGGCCTTCAGAATGACAGTATGCAGTCCCTCATCGAAAGCTGGCGCTCGAAAACAGACGTCGCCATCAGCATTCATCGCAAATGATCCGCCGTCGAACACGAGCTCGTCCTGACCACCGACCATGTTGATGTAAACAACCGGTATCTGCACCTCAGCGATACGGCTGCGCACCTCGTTTTCACGCGTCTCCTGGCTTGCCATCTCAAAAGGAGAGCCATTGATCACGATAACGCACTCGGCACCCGCGGCACGGTTTGAGCGCATCGGTCCCGCCTTCCAGATGTCCTCGCAAATGTTCAGGCCAATACGAATGCCATTGAGCTTGAACACCGTCGCGTCCCTGCCCGCCGTAAAGTAACGCTCTTCGTCGAAGACGCTGTAGTTGGGCAGCATCTGCTTGCGGTAATGAGCGACAATTTTACCGTCCTCAAATACTGCGCAAGCGTTATAGATGTGATCGTCGTCGTATTCGGGAAATCCAAGCAGTACCGTGATGCCAATGACGTGATTGCGAATCTCGTCCATAGCGTTTTCGACGCTACGTCGAAACCCGCCGTGAAACAGCAAATCTTCAGGCGGATAGCCGCAAACGCCTAGCTCGGGAAACACGATTAAATCCGCGTTCAGCTCATCTCGAGCACGATTCGCGTTTTCAATAATCTTTTTCGTGTTGCCGGCGATGTCGCCGACGGCAAGGTCGAGTTGAGCTAACGCGAGTTTGACGGTGTGATCCATTGCTGGCTGCGGCCCCTTTGATCAGCTAGGTACTGATGATTTCCCGCATTTTCGAGCCGAGTTCTGCCGGCGACCGTACTGTCGCAACTCCGGCAGCGTCCAATGCCTTGAACTTGTCTTCAGCACTGCCCTTGCCACCGGCTATGATCGCGCCGGCGTGACCCATACGCTTGCCCGGCGGCGCCGTAACGCCTGCTATGTAGGCAACAACCGGTTTGCTGACATTGCTCTTGATGAATTCGGCTGCTGCTTCCTCATCGGTGCCACCGATCTCACCAACCATGATGACACCATCGGTGTCGGGGTCGGCCTCAAATAATTCGAGACAGTCGATGAAATTCATGCCGCGGACCGGATCACCGCCGATGCCAATGCACGTGCTCTGACCAAGACCATTGGTCGTCGTCTGATACACGGCTTCATAAGTCAGCGTACCGGAGCGCGAAATGACACCGATACGGCCCGGCTTGTGGATGAATCCGGGCATGATGCCGATCTTGCACTCACCGGGCGTGATGATGCCAGGGCAATTCGGACCGATCAGGCGACAATGGTTATCTCGCAAAGCGGATTTCACCTTGACCATATCATTCACCGGAATACCTTCGGTAATACAGACAATCAATTCGACGCCGGCATCCGCCGCTTCCAGAATGGCATCCGCCGCGAACGCCGGCGGCACGTAAATCATGCTGACGTTCGCGCCGGTTGCGCCGACTGCCTGGCGAACCGTGTTATAGACAGGCACACCCAGATGCTCCTGGCCGCCGCGCCCCGGCGTTACTCCGGCGACAACCTGCGTACCGTATTCAATGCACTGCTCGGTGTGAAAGGAACCCTGATTTCCGGTCATTCCCTGGCACACAATCTTGCTGTTCTTGTTAACCAGAATACTCATTAGAATTACTCGTCAGGCTGCCGAGGCAACCACTTTCCGTGCAGCGTCGGTAAGATCGTCAGCTGAAATGATGGCTAGCCCGCTGCTGGCGAGCAGCTCCCTCCCCTTGTTTACGTTCGTGCCTTCGAGGCGCACAACGACCGGAACGTTGACGCCCTCTTCCCTGACCGCGCTGATTATGCCCTCCGCGATGAGGTCGCACCGTACGATGCCGCCAAATATGTTGACGAGTATCGCCGCGACCTTTTCATTCGAGAGAATCAGCTTGAAGGCAGCCGCGACGCGCTCGGCCGTTGCACCACCGCCAACATCGAGGAAGTTGGCAGGCTCACCGCCGTGCAACTTGATCAGGTCCATAGTCGCCATCGCGAGACCCGCACCATTCACCATGCAAGCTATATTGCCGTCCAGCGATACGTAACTTAATTCATGCTCAGCCGCCTCGCGCTCAGCTTCGTCTTCCTGCGACGCATCGCGCAATGCCGCGATTTTCGGCTGCCGGAACAGCGCGCTGCCGTCTATGTTGATCTTGCCGTCGAGCGCGATGACGTCGCCCGCCTTGGTCGTGATCAACGGATTGACCTCGATAAGGCTGGCATCCGTGTCGAGATACAGCTGGTACAGCTTCTTGACGAGACTGCCGAACTGGCGCACCTGGTTCTTGTCCAGTTCGAGACCGAACGCCAGCTGCCGCGCCTGGTAGTCCTGCAATCCTACGTCAGGGGAGACGGTGATCGAGAAAATCAGCTCTGGAGTTTCAGCGGCGACCTTTTCGATATCCATTCCACCGGCAGCCGACGCGATGAACGAGATGCGACTCACCTCGCGATCAAGCAGCATACTCAGATAAAGCTCACGATCAATGTCAGAACCCTCTTCGACATAGACGATATTCACTGGCAAACCGTCGGGACCGGACTGGTGAGTCACCAGCTGTCTGCCCAGCATCCCGTCTGCGAATTCGCGTACCTCGTCAAGCGTGCGCGCGAGTTTGACGCCACCGGCTTTGCCGCGGCCGCCTGCATGTACCTGTGCTTTGACCACCCAGATGTCGCCACCGAGTTCCTCGGCCGCCTTGACCGCCGCTTGCGCCGAATCGGCCGGAATGCCACGTGGCACCGGAATGCCGCAATCGGCAAACAGTTTTTTCGCTTGATATTCGTGAAGATTCATCAGTCTTTTAGTCTTCGAGTTATTGGTCGTTGTGGCGGTGAGGCGAATTTCTTCGCGTTCACCGCGAAAAAGACGGCGTATATTGAATGTTGGCGCGACCCTTGTCCATATTCGGTCTACAATTCGCCGATGAATCTGGCCGAGACGGAGACTCCCCTGAAACAGACATTGCGCAATAGTCGCGATGCAATGGTGCAGAAAGCGGTCGCTGAACCAGACCTCTCCTGGCGCGTCCTTACCACACTGAATATCGTCCGCCTGCTGGTATCGCTGAGTCTCCTCGGGCTATTCTTTGCCGGTCCGGAGCCGCGTTTTTTCGGCGATTCCAATCCCGCTTTGTTCTCGGCGACCGCCACAGGCTATCTCGTTTTCGCAATCCTGCTGGCAGTCTCGTTGCGTATGCGATGGGTCCCCGTCGGCGCCCTCGGTGTTACACAGATGGTAGTCGATATTACTGCGATCGTCATTCTGACACATGCCAGTGGCGGTATTTCCAGTGGACTGGGTGGCCTGCTGATCGTGTTTATTGGCGCCGGCAGTCTGGTCGTCCCGGCCCAGTACCCGGCTATTCTGGCTGCGGTTGCCACATTTGCGATTCTCGGCGAACAGGCGTTTGCACAGTTGGCGGGCGTGCAGTCGACCGCAAATTACCCTGCGGCTGGTATTCTAAGTGGCATTATTTTCGCGATATCTTTGGCCGCGCAACCGCTTGCCCGCAGTATTCAGGCAAGCGAAGCCCTCGCCCGAAAATTTGGCGTTGACCTCAAGAACCTCTCCGAACTCAACGAGTACATCGTCCAGCACCTGCGCGAGAGCATTATGGTGATAGACGCGAGCAACGAGGTTCGGCTGATTAACAGCTCTGCCATTGGATTGCTGGGATACGATGAACTCGCGCCCGGCACACCGCTTGCGGCGGCCTTTGAACCGCTCGCCGAATACGTCGTCGCATGGCGCGCTGACATGTCGCAGTCGTCCCACCCTGAGTTCACGCTGATAACAGCAAACGACAATGCGCGCATAACGGCTCACCTCGCACCACTGGGCAAGCACGGGCACCGCGCAGGGCCCATTCTGATTTTTCTCGAGGACGTCAGCCTGATAAATGCCCGGGTTCAGCAGTCCAAACTCGCGTCGCTTGGCCGTCTGAGTGCAAGCATCGCGCATGAAATTCGCAATCCGGTAGGAGCAATGAGTCATGCGGCCCAGTTGCTCGGCGAATCGCCGGTATTGACTGCGGACGACGTTCGCCTGACCGAGATCATCCAGACCCATTCCAGTCGGGTTAGTCATATTATTGACAATGTCCTGCAATTGTCGCGCCGGGATTCGAGCCGGCCCGAACGGCTGTCACTGAAGGACTGGCTGGATGATTTCGCCGACGAATTCGTGCGCACGCTTGAGCTGCAGGAAGGCGAAATTACGATCACAGACGTAGCCGTCGACATCGAAGTCCGCATGGACCGCAGCCATCTGCGGCAAGTCCTCTGGAACCTCTGCGACAACGCAGTCAAATACGCCAGTGAAACCGGTGGCATCATGGTCGAGTTGCGGGCTGGACGCATGCAGAGTCGCAACCGGCCCTATCTGGAAGTTCTTGACTGCGGGCTGGGCGTCGACAAGTCTATGGCCGAGAAGATTTTCGAACCGTTTTTTACCGCACGCTCGGGGGGCACAGGACTAGGTCTCTACATATCCAGAGAACTGTGCGAACTCAACCGGGCGACGCTCATTTATCTTGACCGCCCCAGTGGCGGCAGCATCTTTCGCATCGTATTTTCCGATCCCGACCGTTGGGACATCCAGGACACAAAATGAATCGACCATTAGCGCTGGTAATCGACGATGAACCCGATATCTGTGAACTTCTGACGTTGACGCTGGAACGCATGGATATCCGTACCAAGTCGGCCGTCGATATCGCCAGCGCCAAGACATTGCTGGGCAATCACAAGTTCAATATCTGTCTCACGGATATGCGGCTGCCCGACGGTGACGGTCTGGAACTTATCGAATGGATGCAAGTCAACGCGCCCGGCACCCCTGTAGCCGTTATTACTGCCCATGGCAACGTCGAAACGGCTGTGCAGGCGCTCAAGCTCGGTGCCTTCGACTTCATTTCCAAACCGCTGGACCTCGGTAATTTGCGGAATATTGTGGACAACGCGCTACGCCTGGGCACCCCGCAGCAACCTGAATCGAAATTACTCGGAGATTCCCGGCGCATGCAGGATCTTCGCGACATGATCGGCAAAGTCGCACGATCGCAAGCGCCGGTGCACATTTCCGGCGAATCCGGCACGGGAAAAGAGTTGGTGGCCAGACTGATCCACGACAGCGGACCGCGCGCCGAAGGGCCCTTTCTGGCAGTCAATTGTGGCGCAATCGCGTCCGAACTCATGGAGAGCGAGTTTTTCGGCCATAAGAAAGGCAGCTTTACAGGAGCTGTGAACGATAAAGCAGGCTTGGTGCAGTGCGCACACGGCGGCACTCTTTTTCTGGACGAGATTGCCGACCTGCCCTTGCCGATGCAAGTCAAACTCCTGCGCGTCATCCAGGAGAAAAAAGTGCGCCCCGTCGGCGCTACGCGGGAAGAATCCGTCGACATCCGGATCTTGTCTGCCACGCATAGCAGTCTGTCGGAAATGGTCGCAAGTGGCGAGTTTCGCGAAGATCTCTATTACCGCATCAACGTGATCGAGTTGCCTGTGCCGGCACTGCGCGAGCGCGGCGACGATGTACTCGTTCTGGCCGACAGCATACTGGCTCGACTGGATCGTTCGGCGTCGCTGTCTGACGATGCACGCGATGAACTCCTGAACTACGCATTTCCAGGCAATGTTCGCGAGCTTGAAAACATGCTCGAGCGAGCAGTGACACTTTGCGCCAGCGGTGTAATAAGAGCCGCTGACCTGCATATGCAGCGGAATTCGGGCGCAAGCGCGGTTACCGCAACGCGGTCCGCAAAACTTGGTGATCAGGTAGAAGACGTGCAACGTCAGGCGATCATTGCGGCGCTGGAGAAGACCCGCTACAACAAAACGGCGGCCGCCAGGGAATTGGGCCTGTCCTTCAGGCAGCTACGGTATCGCATCAAGAAACTCGGTATCGACTGACACAAATTGTCACTTTGTGACGTTGAGAAGACGCGCAAACGCGTCGATTGTCACCGAAGACCCGGTGTTCACCATCATCAGATTCCGATAGTTCTTTTAAAAACAATTGCTTGCTGAAATACAGAGAAGTTGGCACAGCAATTGCTTTATCTCTTGTATAGGCGACTTCGCCATACGTTCAGAACAACTCTCAAATTCATGGAGATGCAGAGATGAAGAAGCAACAAGGTTTTACACTTATCGAGCTGATGATCGTGGTTGCGATCATTGGTATTTTGGCTGCAATCGCTATCCCGGCTTACCAGGATTACACGATTCGCGCCCAGGTTTCTGAAGGTCTGAACCTGTCCGGTGGCGCCAAGGCTGCTGTCACCGAGTACTTCCAGGACCGCGGTACAATGCCGACCACCAACTCAATGGCTGGTCTGGCGGATGCTGCAGACATCCAGGGCAAATACGTTGCCCAAGTAACGGTTGGCGCTAATGGCGAAATCGACATCGAATACGGTAACAGTGCTCATGCCACTATCGCCGGTCAGGCCATCCAGCTCACGCCGGATACATCTGCTGCGGGTAGTGTGCAGTGGGTTTGCGCCAGCGCTGCAACACAGGTTGCGAACAAGCATCTGCCGGCCTCCTGCCGTACCTAAGACTTGATTTGAGGGTTTTCCTCGAGATATCAGTCAGGAAAGCCCCGGTCTGACCGGGGCTTTTTTTTACCGCAGCTAATTAGATACAATAAAATGCCAGTCTTGTTGCGCCACAGACCAAAGACAGACCATGAAAAGATCCAATGCAGGATTCACATTGATCGAACTGATGATCGTCGTCGCGATAATCGGTATCCTGGCTTCGCTCGCAATCTCGGCTTATCAGACGTACACGGTTCGCGCCATGGTCGCCGAGGGACTCAATATGGGTGCCGGCGCCAAGGTGCCAATAGTGGACGCGTTCAATCAGACCGGCCTGCCGCCTGCCGATCGAGCGGCCGCCGGCATGACGCCACTGGCTACGGACACGCAGGGGAATTACGTCAGCCAGGTCAGTGTTGAAGACGGTCGTGTCACCGTGACATTCGGTAAAAATGTCCATCCGGCCATATTCGGCGATACGATTTCGTTCACCCCTTACATGTCAGGCCTGGGCAGCATTATCTGGCGCTGTGGTGCCGCCTCTGCACCTGGCGGCGCAACTGAGCTTTCGGGCGGGGGTGTAACCAGCGTTCACCTGGCACCCACCGTTGAGTTACGTTATCTCCCCGCCAGCTGTCGTCCCTAGCCCGGCTATTTTCATTGCCGAAAAGTCGCTTTTGCGGCGTTTTACTTAATCAAATACCGTAACTGTGAACAGCCGCACAAAATCCAGTTGAATCGGGGACTTGGATCAGTAAGACTGGGACGCTCGAAGTTACGCGACAGAGAATTCAAACCGTATGGCGGCAACGGCTTCACAATCCAATCTTGCAGGCCTGCCAAGGCGCCTGGTCCAGGATGGCATTATCTCCGAAGAAAAGCTTCACGAGGCTATCGGGGCTGCCAAAAAGGATAAGTTGCCGCTGATTGCCTACCTGGTAGGCGCCGACCTGGCGGACGCACGAGCCGTCGCAGTGGCCGCCTCACACGAATTCGGTGTGCCGCTGCTGGATCTGGATGCGATCGAAATCGATCTCGAAGTCGTCCGCACCGTTGATCAGAAACTAATCAACAAACATCGCGTGCTGCCACTCGTACAGCGTGGCCAACGAATCTTCCTGGCAATTACCGATCCAACCAATTTGCAGGCGATTGATGACATCAAGTTCGCAACCAGCTTGCGGGTCGATCCGGTCGTCGTTGAACAGGACAAGCTCGAAGATCGAATCAATGCGGCGATTGAGGCCGTTGACACAACCATGTCCGGCCTTGAAGACGATGACTTCGACCTGGAAAATCTTGACGTTACCGGCGAAGATGACGAGCCGGACCATGATCAGCACGACGATATTGCCGATGCCCCGGTGGTAAGATTCGTGAACAAGGTATTGCTCGATGCAATCAAGCGCGGCGCGTCAGATGTTCACTTTGAACCCTACGAAAAATTTTTCCGCGTCAGGACCCGCCTGGACGGCGTGCTGTCTGAAGTGGCACAACCCCCTGTCGTTTTGGCGCAAAAGGTCTGCGCCCGACTGAAAGTCATGTCGCGCATGGATATCGCTGAACGGCGTGTCCCGCAGGATGGGCGAATCAAGATGCGACTTTCCAAGAATCGCGCGATCGACTTCCGTGTCAACTCCTGCCCGACCCTGTACGGTGAAAAGATCGTGCTGCGAATCCTCGATCCGGCGAGCGCCAAGATCGGTATTGAAAAGCTGGGCTACGAAGACGAGCAACGGCTACTGTTCGAGAAGCACCTCGCCAAACCTTACGGAATGATCCTGGTGACCGGTCCGACAGGTTCCGGCAAGACTGTTTCACTTTATACCGGTCTCGGTATCCTCAATACCGAGGATCGCAATATATCAACCGCTGAGGATCCGGCGGAAATCAATCTCCCCGGCGTCAACCAGGTCAACGTCAATCCCAAAGTAGGTCTGACGTTCGCGTCGGCGCTCAGAGCGTTCTTGCGCCAGGATCCGGACGTCATCATGGTCGGTGAGATTCGTGACCTCGAAACAGCCGATATCGCCATCAAAGCAGCGCAGACGGGCCACCTGGTGTTGTCAACATTGCACACCAATGATGCACCGAAGACACTGACGCGCATGGTCGATATGGGAGTAAAACCGTATGCGATCGCCACATCGGTGAGTCTGATCATCGCTCAACGCCTCGCACGCTGTCTTTGCAATAACTGTAAGGAAGTTAAGGATATTCCGCGCGAAGCACTGGAGAAAGAAGGCTTCACGGCAGAGGAAATAGAAAGCGACATGACTATTTTTGGGCCAAAGGGCTGCAAACAGTGTAACGACGGATACAAGGGCCGCATCGGTATATTCCAGGTGATGGAGGTGTCTGAGGCGATAGCCCGCATCATCATGGAAGGTGGCAACTCGATGCAGATCGCGGACCAGGCAGTAGCGGAGGGGGTTATTAATTTAAGGCAGTCCGGGTTGAATAAAGTCAAGGGCGGGGTTACCAGCCTTGAAGAGATCAACCGGGTTACAATTGAGTAGATAACACCACACCAAAAGCGAACGGACAGAGAAGATGGCTAATACAGCAGCTGCAACCAGCATGCCCTTTCTGTGGGAAGGAACCGACAGAAACGGCAAAAAAATCAAGGGCAAGAGCCTTGCCAGTGATGAGGCAACCGTACGCGCGGATCTGCGTCGACGGGGCGTGGTCCCAACACGAATTCGCAAGCAGAGGAAGGGATTGTTTGCCGGTGGCGGCACGATTACCTCGGGTGATATTTCAATTTTCAGTCGCCAGCTGGCTACGATGCTCGCCGCAGGCATACCGCTCGTCCAGGCGTTTGAAATCGTCGGTGCAGGCCACGAAAACGCTGCCATGCAAAAGCTTATTTTTGCGATCAAGGCCGACGTCGAGGGTGGTAGTGCGCTCGCCGAGGCACTCGCCAAGCAGCCTCTGTATTTCGACGATCTGTTTGTCAATCTCGTTGAGGCCGGCGAACAAGCAGGCGCGCTTGAATCCTTACTGGACAAGATTGCGACCTACAAAGAAAAAACTGAGGCGATCAAGAAGAAGATCAAGAAGGCGCTGACCTATCCGGCGGCCGTTTTAGCCGTCGCGTTTATTGTCACCACGATTCTGCTGATTTTCGTCATTCCATCGTTTGAAGACCTGTTCCAGGGCTTCGGCGCAGATCTGCCGGCGTTTACGCGCATGATCATCGACTTGTCATTTTTCGTCAGGTCGAACGGTATATACATCGTGATGATAATAAGCGCAGCCGTTGCAACGTTTCTCTATTTCCTGAAACGTTCCCGGCCGTTCAGACATTTCCTTGATCGCGCGCTGTTAAAAGCGCCCGTTATCGGGCCAATTCTGGAGAAAGCGGCCATTGCCCGCTATGCGCGAACCTTGTCAACGATGTTCGCTGCCGGCGTACCGCTCGTTGAGGCGCTGGAATCCGTTGCCGGCGCCACGGGCAACATCGTATACGAAGTCGGAGTACTTGAGATCCGTGATGAAGTCGCTACCGGTCAGCGTTTGCAAGTGGCCATGGAGAATACGGGCCTGTTCCCGAACATGGTCATTCAGATGATTGCGGTCGGTGAGGAATCCGGTTCTCTGGACGCGATGTCCGCCAAGGTCGCTGACTTCTACGAAGCTGATGTGGACGATGCAGTCGACAATTTGTCCAGCCTGCTGGAGCCGATGATCATGGCGATACTCGGTGTGCTTGTCGGTGGTCTCGTTGTCGCAATGTACCTGCCAATTTTCAAACTGGGTGCGGTCGTCTAATACTCCTGCAAGGAGTGCTGCCAGAAATGCTTGAACTGTTTACGCAGTCGGCCCCTTTGTTCATTGCCGTAGTCTTCGCCTTTGCCTTGGTGATCGGCAGCTTCCTGAACGTTGTCATTCATCGCTTGCCAATCATGATGCAGCGTGACTGGCTGCAACAGGCTGAGGAACTCACTAACACTCCGTCTGACGTCGACTTGCCCGACGGGCGCTTTGACCTCATTGCGCCGCGGTCACGATGTCCTTCATGCGATGCCCCGATCACGGCCTGGCAAAACATCCCCGTCATCAGTTACCTGATGCTGCGCGGCCGATGCGCGAATTGCAGGCAGTCGATATCCTGCCGCTACCCACTGGTTGAGCTCATGACAGCGGTGCTCGCGGCGACGTGCGCCGGGCATTTTGGTTTCAGCTGGGAGGCTCTCATGGCCATCGCGTTGACGCTGACACTCGTGCCCATCAGCATGATCGACGCCGACACCCAGCTTATTCCTGACTCAATCGTGCTGCCGTTGCTGTGGCTGGGCCTTGCCATGAGCCTTTTCCATCCCATGGCGGGTTCCGGCACCCTGTTTATTGCACCTGCAGACGCGATCGTGGGGGCCATGGCAGGCTATTTGAGCCTTTGGAGCATCTACTGGCTGTTCAAGCTGATTACCGGCAAGGAAGGCATGGGTTACGGTGACTTCAAGCTGCTGGCTGCACTGGGCGCGTGGCTGGGCTGGCAGCAACTGCCCCTGATCATCATGATGTCTGCCGTGGTGGGCCTGGTAATCAACGTCACGTTGATTGTGGCCAGGGGCAAAGACCGCAACATACCGATTCCGTTCGGCCCCTACCTCGCGACAGCCGGCTGGATCACAATGCTCTGGGGTGAGACGATCAGGAATACCTATCTTGACCTGATGCTCTGAGTGACAGGCACTATCGAGATGGGTTCCAACAAACAACCATTGCGAATTGGCTTGACCGGCGGCATAGCGAGCGGCAAATCCACGGTTGCCGACATGTTCGCCGAGCTGGGCGTGCCCGTCATCGATACCGACATCATCGCCAGGGAAGTTGTAACACCCGGCGCGCCCGCACTCCTCGAAATTCGCGCGCGATTTGGCGATGAAATCATTGACGCGACAGGAAATCTCGATCGCGGTGTCATGCGCAGGCTGGTATTTGCCGATGACGCCGCAAGACTGGATCTTGAAGCCATTCTGCATCCTCCGATTGGCGCCGAAACCCGGCGCCAGGCCGGGGAAGCAGGCGGCCCGTACCAGATCATCGTCGTGCCGCTGCTGGTAGGCTCCGCGCTGCTGCCATTCGTTGATCGCGTCCTGGTGGTCGATTGTGATGAGGAAACTCAAATTCAGCGCCTGCTTGCTCGCGACGCCGAGACGATCGAGCAGGCGCGCAGCATCCTGGCGGCACAAGCCAGCCGTGAACAACGGCTGGAACTTGCTGACGACGTTATCGACAATTATCGTGACATCGACCATGTACGCCAGCAGGTTGCAAGTCTGGATACCGCCTATCGGCTGATTTGCCAGTCACCACGGGGTGGCGCAGAATAGTCGGATGGCCGAATCTGCTGGAAAACTCGCCGCTCAGCCCAACGTCAGCCGAGCGCACTATGAGCAGCCGCTGTCGGAGCGTATGCGAACGTTCCTAAGACTTGAGTTTCTTTACCAGCAAATGCTCTACAACCGTGAGAAGGAAGCTGATTGGGCCACGCGAGCAACCATTTCGACGCTTCTGGAGATTCTCGCGATTTTGTCTCGTGGCGATATTCGCAGCGAGGTCTACAATGAGCTCGATCACCAGATCAGCGCAATGCAGCGCTTCCAGAGCCATACCGGCGTCGACGGAGGCCGCCTGCGTGCAGTGGTCACAAACCTTGTGGCTGGTCGCGACGAACTCGCGGCAATCGGCACCGGTTTCCTGCAGCCATTGAAGGATTGCGAGTTTCTCAACGCAATCAAACACCGTAGCGCCATTCCCGGCGGCACCTGCGAATTCGATTTGCCCGAGTACAGTCACTGGTTGCGACAGACCATCGAACGGCGTCAGCGCGATCTGTCGAAGTGGATTGAACCGGTCAGACCGCTTTGCGATGCGGTACTCGAAATCTTGTGGCTCATCCGCGAAAGTGTCCGGCCAATGGAAAAAACAGCCGTCAACGGCATGTATCAGCACAATATGCAAAAAGACGCTCATTGCAATTTGCTGCGCGTCAGTCTCGCCGCTTCCACCCCGCTGTTTCCGGAGATCAGCGGCAGCCAGCATCGATTTACCGTGCGTTTCCTTGAATGGTCGACGACAGATAGTCGAGCAGTGCAAACTGGCCGTGATGTAGCATTCGAATTGTCCGTTTGCTAGTGGCGCTGCTGCAGTGCTTCAATAACAGGTATATCGGCAGGCAATAATTCCCGCGCATCAAGCGCATGGGCCGGCACCCAACGCAGTTCCTGACCTTCGCGGCCAACAGGATCGCTATTCCACTCGCTGACAATAAAAAACTCTATCGAAACGACACGATCATCATACTCATGTCGTAAATTCATGAATGATGAACAGGTAATCACTTCGATGCCCAACTCTTCGGCAAGCTCCCTGGCCAGCGCCTCGACGGACGTTTCGCCAGCAGCAATCTTGCCGCCGGGAAACTCCCACAGACCGCAGAAAGGACCATCATCCAGGCGCTCTGCGATCAGCACTCGACCGGCCGGATCGCAAAGGACGCCGGCAGCGACGGCAAAATGCTTCATCGTTTCTATGACGCTAGCTCAGCTTGCCGTGACATTGCTTGAATTTCTTGCCGGAACCGCAGGGGCACGGCTCATTACGGCCGACCTTGCGCCCATCGCGCTTAAAGGGCACTACCTGCGGTGGCGGGGCGGCTTGCGGCCCACCTCCTGGCGCCGGTTGCGCACCCAGCGTCGATGCCTCTGCGTGCTGGAACTTCATTGTGTCCGGTGCCTGTTTACGCTCTGACATCTGGTTGAGATCGTCTTCGCCCTGGATGCGAATACGCGAGAGGATGCTGATCGTGTCGTGTTTCACCTGTTCGAGCATCACGCCAAACATTTCGAATGCTTCGCGCTTGTATTCCTGCTTGGGATTCTTCTGCGCATAGGAACGCAGGCCGATGCCCTGACGCAAATTGTCCATCGCGGCAAGGTGGTCCTTCCAGTGATGGTCCAACTGCCGCAACATGACCTGCTTTTCAACACCACGCATGAGATCCGCGCCGATGTTACCGACCTTCGTGGCGTAGGCGGCGGCAACTTCCTCGATGCAACGATCGCCAATTGCGTCTGCATTCAAAGTCTTGTCGTCGTGCGTCCAGCGCGCAACATCCACGCGCACTCCGAACTCGGAATCAAGCGCCTTGCCCAGGCCCTCGGTGTCCCATAATTCATCCAGGCTGCCTGGCGGAATGTATTGGTCGACAACGATACCGACGACTTCCTCACGAATCGCCGCAACAGAATCTTCAATCTCGTCGGCATCCATGAGCTCCGAGCGCTGGTGATAGACAACTTTGCGCTGGTCATTCGCCACATCGTCGTACTCAAGCAGATTCTTGCGAATGTCGAAGTTATGCGCCTCCACCTTGCGCTGTGCCCGCTCGATCTGGCGGCTCAGCAAGCGGCTCTCAATGGCCTCGCCCTCGCGCATGCCAGCGCGCGACAACAATCTCTTGGTGCGCTCAGGATCACCAAAGATGCGCATGAGCGTATCTTCCATCGACAGATAGAAGCGGCTGGATCCGGGGTCACCCTGGCGGCCGGAGCGACCCCGTAGCTGGTTATCTATGCGGCGGGATTCGTGGCGTTCGGTGCCCACTATGTGTAAACCACCCGCCTCAATGACCTCTTTGTGGCGCTTGTCCCAAGCCTCTCTGATGCTGGGTTCATCCGCGCCCGCACCCGCATTCGCCAACTCCGCATCGAGATTACCGCCGAGCACTATGTCGGTGCCGCGACCTGCCATGTTCGTTGCGATCGTAATCGCGCCCGGGCGGCCGGCATTTTGCACAATCTGTGCTTCACGTTCGTGCTGTTTGGCGTTCAGCACCTGATGTTCAATGCTTTTCTTCTTCAGGAAGGACGACAACAGTTCTGATGCCTCTATCGACGTTGTGCCGACGAGTACCGGCTGGCCGCGCTCGCTGCAGTCGACAATGTCCGCAATTATGGCCTCATGCTTGTCATTCTCCGTCAGGTAAACAAGATCCGGCTGGTCATCGCGAATCATGTCCATATGCGTCGGAATCACGACGACTTCCAAACCGTAAATTTGCTGGAATTCGAACGCTTCCGTATCGGCTGTACCCGTCATTCCCGAGAGATTGTTGTACAGCCGGAAGTAGTTCTGGAATGTAATTGACGCAACGGTCTGATTTTCCTGTTTGATCGATACGCCTTCCTTCGCTTCCACAGCCTGATGCAGACCGTCGCCCCAGCGTCGACCCGGCATCGTGCGACCAGTGAACTCGTCAACAATAACGACTTCGCCATCCTTGACGATGTAGTCCACATCGCACTGATACATGGTGTGCGCGCGCAATGCGGAACTCAGGTGATGCAGCAAGCGAATATTGACCACGTCGTATAGACTCTCGCCTTCTGCCAGCAGCCCTGCCTGGGTCATGAGTGCCTCGACTCTCTGATGACCTTCTTCCGTAATATGCGCTTGTTTGGTTTTCTCGTCGGTCGTGTAGTCTCCACGAATGACAAGACGGCACTTCGCGATTTTGCCCTCAACGCTGATCAATACAACGTCCGCATCGCGTTGTTCGGCAATGCTGACGGCCTCCTCAAGCCCCATCTCGCCCGAGTCGTCAGCGTCACCGCGCACTGGGCTGCCATTCTGGTCGACGAGCGATACCTTGTTGCTGGTAATGTCGAAATTAGTGGCTTCGTCAGTCTCGTCGTGTTGTCTGAGCTTCGGAATCAGCTTGTTGATTTGCGCGTAAAGATCCGTACTGGATTCGGCCGGACCGGAAATGATCAGCGGCGTGCGTGCCTCATCAATCAGAATCGAGTCGACCTCATCGACAATCGCGAAATTGAGTTTGCGTTGCGCCTTGTCAGCCGTAGAAAACGCCAGGTTGTCGCGCAAGTAATCGAATCCAAGCTCGTTGTTGGTCGCATACGTGACATCGCATTGATAAGCCGCCCGTTTTTCATCCGGGCTCTGGCCACTCTTCGAAACACCAACTGTCAGGCCCAGGAACTCGTAAATAGGACGCATCCAGTCGGCATCGCGCTGCGCAAGATACTCGTTGACCGTGACGATGTGTACGCCGTCGCCGCCGATCGCATTCAGATACGTCGGCAGCGTCGACATGAGAGTCTTGCCCTCACCGGTACGCATTTCGGCAATATTGCCATCGTGCAGCACCATGCCACCAATCAACTGTACGTCAAAGGGTCGCAGATGCATGGTACGCACGGATGCCTCCCGCGCAACGGCAAACGCTTCCGCCAACAAATCATCCAGCGTCTCACCAGCGGTGTATCGCTGCTTGAATTCCGCCGTCCTGGCTCGCAATGCAGCATCGTCCAGCGCTTTGATGCCCTCCTCGAGGGCATTGATGTTGTCGACGACTTTTGAGTACTCACGCAGCAGGCGCTGATTGCGACTACCAAAAATGCGTGTTAGAAAATTGGCCACACAGGGCTCCCGGGTCCGGCAAAGGCCGCTATTCTAGAGGCGCAGGCATTTAGAATCCAATGTCGCGATCTAAGGGCTATTATCGAGATCACAAGGCCTGCCCGATCGAGACGACCAGGGTGTCGTTACGGAACACGTAGTGTGGTTTGCCGGGGTCTTACTTCGACGAATCGCGAATGTACTTGACCGGATTGACCCGGCGGCCGTTTTGCAGCACCTCAAAGTGCAGATTCGGGCCAGTTGCACGGCCGGTCTCTCCCATGAGAGCAACAACCTGCCCCTTACTGACCTCGTCGCCGATGGCTACGAGATTCTTGGAATTGTGCGCATAGCGCGTTGCGTAACCATTGCCATGGTTAATTTCGACCATAATCCCATAGCCATAGCGATTCGATGACCAGGTGACAACGCCGGCGGCGACCGCCACGACCTCAGCGCCCATCTTGCCGGCAAAGTCGATGCCAGTATGGTTCGCAGGCTTACCCGTGAACGGATCCGTACGCTTGCCGAAATACGACGATATCCAACCAGCCCCTACAGGGCGACCCTGCGGGTAAACGCGATCCTTAAGGCTCTGGTTCATCAATACGCCCTCGAGAACATCGAGTTGTACTTCGCGATTACTCAGTTGTACACCAAGCGAATTCATCGCATCCAATACTTCCGGTACTGCGATGTTCGATCCGGCCGCCATCGGTACTTCTGGTCCACCCAGAGCAGGATCTGTATCAAAATCGAATTCACCGTCTTCGATATTCGCCATTATGGTCAAACGACGACCCAGGGCATCGAGGCGGATCATGCGCGCATTCATTTGCGCAATACGAATGGCCAATGCATCAAGCGTGTCTTCGTTTTCCTGCCGAATGGACTCAATGTTGTCGCGCTGCGCTTGCAACTCACCCTTTAGCGTAGCCAGTTTGTCGTTACTGACACCTGAGCCGTTGTAAGTTGAATGCAGGGATCCGGCCGTAAAGCCGACACCAATGATGATAGCGGTAACAACAGCAAGTCCCAGGCCGGCTTTCATGCCAGTCAGATTAAGCTGCCGGGGTTGTCCAAACCCTCTACCGAAAACTACTACATTCATCAAATACGCCTCGGCTGCATTGACGTCAATCGGTTGTTATATGAGCAAGTCGCGAAGTCGCCGGCGTCACGCCCGCGTCCGCTTTTTTGCGTTCTTATCAACTTGCTGTCCCTGCTCACTTCGGTAGCCCCGCTGTCCTAGGAATCACCCCTTAGACCGGTGGATTTGCGACCCCACCTTTCGGCGGGTTTGCCTTTATCGTGTGCGACAATATGCATAATGTCATAAATCATTACAAGGTTACTGCCCTGGAACGGTGACCGGAGTCCCCAAAAGAGGTAAAAAACGCCAACTGCGTCACATTTTCATGTCAGCTGATAAGCTCGAAAATCTGCTAAATCCGAGTAAAGCCGGGGACTTAGGCAATATCATCAGGCGAGCTCGCCGCATGGGTGAACTCACTGAGATTCTTAGTGGCGCACTGCCCGAATGCGATAAAACTGCCATTGTTGCCGCAAATATTCGGGATAATGGCGAATTGGTGGTTATTTGCGCATCGTCAGCCTGGGCCTCCCGCCTGCGCTATGAAACCGAGACTCTTCTCAAAGCGGCTCGAAATGCCGGAATTGCCGCCAGTACCTGCCGTATTCGCGTCAGCCAAGGCTAACACCACCGCAGGAGCGAGTTTTTTTACGCGTAGGAGGGAGTCGCGTAGGACATGGGAGCTTTCTGCTGGTCCTTGAACGTGACCTTTTCCCAAGCGGTTTCGTCGGCCAACATTGCGCGCAGCAACTTGTTGTTCAGCTCGTGGCCGGACTTATAGGCACGAATTTCGCCGACAAGGCTGTGGCCGAGCAGGTAGGCATCGCCGATCGCGTCAAGAATTTTGTGAATCACGAACTCGTTCGCGTAACGCAATCCATCTTCATTGAGTATGCGGTAATCGTCGAGCACGATCGCATTGTCCATGCTGCCGCCGAGTGTGAGGTTGCGCTCGCGCAATGCTTCCACATCGCGCAGAAAACAAAAGGTGCGCGCCCGACTGACTTCTTTGAGGTATGACGTCGAAGAAAAATCGATTATTGCACGCTGGCTTAGCTTGTTGAATACAGGGTGATTGAAGTACAACTCAAAATCCACCTTGAAGCCATTGAATGGCCGCAACTCCGCCCACTTATCGCCGTCTTCAACACGAATTTTTTTCTTGATGCGAATAAATTTCTTCGCGGCATTTTGCTCTTCAATACCGGCAGACTGCAGCAGAAATACAAACGGCCCGGCGCTGCCATCCATGATGGGAACTTCAGGCGCTGACAGATCGATATTGAGATTGTCGATGCCAAGACCCGCCATCGCGGACAGCAGATGCTCGACAGTCGCGACTTTGACGTTGTCCTTGACAAGCGTCGTACCCAACATCGTCTCACCAACGAGTCGCGGATCCGCCGGTATGTCGACCGGAACGTCGAGATCGACTCGACGGAACGTAATTCCGGAATTCTCCGCCGCGGGTCGAAGCGTCATATAGACCTTCTCGCCACTGTGAAGCCCAACACCCGTGGCACGGATTGTGCTTTTTATCGTTCGCTGTCTTAGCATATCGCGCGCAAGATTATCACAAGATGCTCCCGGACGAAAAACTCTTCAGGAATTCAAGCTGTTATACCAGTGGCTGGCAGGCAATCCGTGGCGAGACGGTCAGATTACCGGCCTGGATGCGCCCAGGCCGGCAATGCGGAGGTCCTGTCTGTCCGGCGCAATCCAACTGCGCTCGGACTGCCTCGCGATCAGTCAGCCTGCCGACGCAGAAATGCCGGAATATCCAGCAACTCTTCCTTCAGCTCGGGGCCCGTAAGACCATCGCCAACAGCACGTTGGCGCTGCACCGTCGGCTTGTCCAGCGTCTGGTAGTTGGGCTCGGCCTGCACTGCGGGTCGCTGCACGATGCGGATTGGAATTTCGGCATTCGCTCCGTGCTGGCCCAGGCCGGTCGCAACCACGGTTACCCGAATCTGGTCTGTCATATCAGGATCTATGACAGTACCGATGACTAAGGTTGCATCTTCAGAAGCATATTCCTTGACCGTATAGCCTACCTCCTGAAATTCACCGATAGACAGATCCGGGCCGGCCGTCACGTTGACGAGAATGCCGTTGGCACCTGCCAGATTGATGTCTTCAAGTAGCGGGCTCGACACGGCTGCCTCGGCGGCTTCGCGTGCCCGATCTTCGCCCGAAGCGACGCCAGAACCCATCATCGCCATACCCATTTCAGACATGACAGTTCTAACATCAGCAAAATCGACATTGATCAGTCCCGGCCGGGTAATCAATTCGGCGATACCCTGCACCGCGCCCTGCAGTACCTGGTTCGCCGATCGAAACGCATCCAGCAATGTGGTTTCACCACCGAGCACAGTCAGCAACTTCTCATTTGGAATCGTGATCAGTGAGTCGACGAACTTGCCCAGCTCTGCGATGCCGTGCTCAGCAATTCTCATGCGCTTGCTACCTTCCATCTCGAATGGTTTGGTCACCACTGCCACTGTGAGAATGCCAAGTTCCTTGGCAACCTGCGCAACGATTGGTGTCGCGCCTGTACCGGTGCCACCGCCCATACCGGCCGTAATGAACAGCATATCGGCACCTTCGATCACTTCTTGTATGCGGTCGCGATCTTCCATCGCTGCCTGGCGACCAATATCGGGATCAGCTCCCGCACCAAGCCCTTTCGTTATGTTGCAGCCGATCTGCAACGATGTTCGCACGCGTGATCCCTTCAGCGCTTGCGAGTCCGTATTCGCACATATGAAATCGACACCGTCTATCCCGGTTTCGACCATATGAGCGACCGCGTTGCCACCGCCACCACCGACACCGATGACTTTGATAACAGCGCTTTGACTGTGCGCATCCATTAATTCAAACATTGAGTCTTCCTCCGCTTTTTAAACTTTCAAAAATGTCCCTGAAACCACTTCTTCACACCCCACCACATCTCGCCAATATTGCCGCCGATCGGCGCACCGCGCCGATCGCGACGGGAGATATTTTCATAGCCGTACAACAACAACCCGGCACCCGTGGCATGAATCGGGTTGCGAATAACATCCATTAATCCTTCCACGTATTGAGGCGCACCAAGTCGTACTGGCATATGGAATACTTCCTCAGCCAGTTCCACTGCACCCTCCATCTTGGAACTGCCACCCGTGATGACCACGCCCGCTGCGATTAGCTCTTCGAATCCGCTGCGCCGCAGTTCATCACGCACCAGGCCGAACAATTCCTCGTAACGCGGCTCAACAATTTCCGCGAGCGTTTGTCGTGCCAGTCTGCGCGGCGGCCGATCGCCGACGCTCGGAACTTCAATGGTTTCATCCGGGTTGGCCAACTGCG
This sequence comes from Pseudomonadota bacterium, assembly GCA_022573655.1. GTDB lineage: Bacteria > Pseudomonadota > Gammaproteobacteria > Steroidobacterales > Woeseiaceae > UBA1847. The sequence continues at coordinate 25,472 of JACZTO010000008.1, read as the reverse complement.
ACAGGGCGCACGCGTATTTGATCTTGATCTCTTCTGCGTACTGCGTCGGCGTGCGCATCGATACGGCGATATCGTTTGTTACCTGATCACCGGCGATTGGAATGACTGCGGTATGCTGAATCGCACCACCGAGGAAGACGGCAATATCTGTTGTGCCGCCACCGATGTCGACGATGCACGATCCGAGTTCTCTTTCGTCGTCCGTAAGCACCGAATAGCTAGATGCCAATTGCTCCAACACAACGTCTTCGACTTCAAGACCGCAGCGTTGTACACATTTGACAATGTTTTGTGTCGCACTTTCAGCTCCGGTCACTATGTGGACTTTCGCTTCGAGGCGCACACCAGACATGCCAATGGGCTCGCGGATGCCACCCTGGTTATCGATTATGAATTCCTGCGGCAATATGTGCAGAATCTTCTGATCGGCCGGTATGGCTACGGCGCGAGCGGCATCAATGACGCGATCGACATCCCCGGAGCTCACTTCGGTATCGCGAATAGCAACAATGCCGTGCGAATTCAGACTCCGAATATGACTGCCGGCAATGCCCGTATACACCGAGTGAATATCGCAGCCGGCCATTAGTTCGGCCTCTTCGATGGCGCGCTGAATCGAGTACACGGTCGACTCGATATTGACAACAACGCCCTTCTTCAGACCCCGAGACGGGTGCGTACCGATGCCAATCACTTCAATGCCGTTATCTTCATTAATTTCACCGACGATAGCCACGACCTTCGACGTACCTATGTCGAGGCCGACAATCAGCTTATTGTCTGGTTGTTTGGACATTCACTCCATTCCTCTGGCAGCAACCATTTCCCGGTCGGCCGGCTGCGGATAAGCAGTTGGGGCCTGCACTCCGCCCTTCCAGCCAATCGTGAAACCATTTCCGTAACGCATGTCGACATACTGAATGTCAGCAGGCCGGCTGGTGATGATGTCCGCGACAACGTCAAGGAACAGGTCCGTGCGGGCGTCGACATCACGGCGGCCCAGGCGCACTTCAATGCCGTTGTGCAAAGTCATTTTCCAGGAACCGCGCACATCCAGATTTACACGACGTAGATCCAGGCCTAGCGGAATAAGCTGTTCGCGGACACTCAGGTAACGTGCCGCAACTTCCGCGGAACGAGCGTCCGGGCCACTTAGGCGCGGCAATTCTGCCGGCACATGGCGCAGTTGTGTAACGAATAATTCACCGCGTGTATTTAACAAGCCACGCTCACCCCAGATCGCGGCCGGCACTTGCTCGGTAACCACGATTGAAATCCTATCAGGCCAGCGACGAGCAACCCTTGCCTGGTCTATCCACGGCAATGCGACGATGCGTTCCCGTATGCGATCCAGGTCCACAGCAACAAATCCCACGTCGATTTCGTCGCTGATCGCCGCCTCAATCTGCAAGGCGGTCACGCGCTGAAAGGGTCCGCTGATCGCTATTGACGAAATGCGGCGATCCAGCATGGTCATGCTCAGTTGATAGGTTGCGAAGACAATGCCGATCGCGACGAGCGGCGCAATGACACGGCCGATACGGATCCTGGGTAGTGTTACGCGCTCTACTACTTTCTGCTTGCGGCGGCGGGCCTGCTTATGAGCCATGAGCTGCCACCTCCATATCGGCTGGTACTGCGTTGCGAGCAAAGCTGGTTTCGAGGATGAGCCAGCACAATTCCTCAAAATCGATGCCCTCGGCGAGTGCTGCCATTGGCACAAGACTGTGGCTAGTCATTCCCGGCACCGTATTAACCTCCAGAACTAGCGGCTGACCATCAGCACCCGTCATCAAGTCAACGCGGCCCCAACCGGTGCAACCGAGTTCTGCGAATGCGGCGACGGCAAGATCTGCGTAGCGTTGTTCTTCTGCATCGCTCGCCGTGCCCTTGCAGATATACTCAGTCCGTTCAGACTTGTACTTTGCGCGGTAGTCATAGAAAACGCGCGGGGTAACAATGCGAATGCTCGGCAAGGCCCTGCCGCGCAAGACGGCCACCGTGTATTCATCACCCTCGATGCATCGTTCCACCAATGCCGTATCGCCGTACTGCAGCGCGATGTCTACCGCGTCATGCAGCTGTGCGGGTTCGAAAATCTTCGACAGACCGACGCTCGATCCCTGTCCTGACGGTTTGGCTACGAGCGGATATCCAAACTGCTCTGCAGCGGCGGATGCGTCTGCCCTGGATTGCACCGTGGCAAAATCCGGCGTCGGAATTCCGGCAGCACAAAAGAGATGTTTGCTGCGTACTTTGTCCATGGCAAGCGCCGAAGCCATAACGCCGCTTCCGGTGTACGGCATATTCAGCCATTGCAAAGCACCCTGTATCGCACCGTCCTCACCACCCGGTCCGTGCAGGGCGATCCAGACGCGATCAAATCCCGCAGCCGCAAACTCAGCCAAAGATTTATCGGCCGGGTCCCAGGCATGCGCATCAACACCTTTGGATTGCAGCGCGCTGAGAACAGCAGCGCCCGTATCCAGCGAAACCTCACGCTCGCTTGAATCGCCGCCGAACATCACGGCAACGCGACCAAATTCGTTTGCAGACGATATCTTCACGACTGCAGCTCCCCAACAATTCGCACTTCGTACTTGAGGCTGACGCCAAAATCCTCCAGCACAGTCTGGCGCACATATTCGATCAACTCTTCAATATCCGTTGCGGACGCATTTTCACGATTGATGATGAAGTTGGCGTGTTTCTCCGAAACCTCGGCACCACCGATGCGATACCCTTTCAGACCAGCCCCTTCAATGAGCCGCGCCGCATGGTCACCGGGCGGATTGCGGAACACAGAGCCGCAGCTTGGCAAGCCCAATGGCTGCGAGGCTTTACGGCGCTCGACCATGCCCTTCATCGTTTCCATGCTCGGCACAGCATCGGGATCAAATCGAAATGTCGCTTCGAGGAACCACTCGCTTGCGGGCCCAGTGACACTACGATAGCCAATGGTGTATTCGCCGGGGGCACGCTCGTGAATTTCGCCATTGCGATCTATGCTGCGCACCGATTCGACCCGCTCCCAGGTTTCGCCGCCGTGTGCACCTGCGTTCATCGCCAGCGCGCCACCGACGGTGCCAGGAATACCTGCAAAAAATTCTGACGGACCCAGCTTCCAGCGTATGCATTGGCGAGCGAGTTGTGTGCATGGTACGCCGGCACCGGCACGGACCAGGTAATGATCGATGCGGTCAAGTTGTCGCAGCATTTTCGTTGCCGAGATCACGACGCCAGAGATACCACCGTCGCGCACCAGCAAGTTGCTGCCAACGCCATGCCAGAATATTGGTGTATCTGCTTCAAGCGCCGCCAGGAACTCCGCGAGATCCTCGACGCTCGCGGGCACGAAAAATACTTCGGCGGGGCCGCCCGCTCGCCAGGACGTATGCCGACTCATCGGTTCGTCGTAGCGAATCTCGCCCTGCGCAGTGATGTCTCTTGCAGCTGCCATCATGAGTGCACCTTCAATGACGGTGCGCTGCGCAGCAGTTCGGGCAGGCCGGCGGCGTAGGCACCGATGTCACCGGCACCCATTGTCAGTAGGAGGTCGCCATCTGCAAGCAGATCTCCGAGTACCGGCGGTAGTTCCTGTAGTGACTCCACGAATACGGGCTCTACGGAACCGCGGGAGCGCACCGCGCGTGCCATAGCCCGGCCGTCAGCACCGGCCAGCGGTTCCTCTCCCGCCGCATAAACATCGAGCAAGACCAACACGTCCGCATCTGAAAGCACACTGGCAAAGTCATCCATCAGATCGCGCGTACGCGAGTAACGATGCGGCTGGAATACAAGGACTATGCGACGCTCCGGCCAGCCGGACCTCGCCGCCAACAGGGTCGCTGCAATCTCGGTCGGGTGATGCCCGTAGTCGTCGACAAGCATGATCGTGCCAGCAGTCGTTTTGATCTCGCCGAGGTTCTGAAAGCGCCGGTCAATTCCTTCGAATCTCTCGAGTGCATTTTCTACGGCCTTATCGGCAATCTGTAACTCATCGGCGACGGCGATTGCTGCAAGCGCGTTACGTACGTTGTGCATGCCTGGCAACGGCAGAGTTACGTGCATGAGTGGGGACACCGTTCCGGTGTCCCCACGCCGTACCACATCGAACGTCGACGTTCCTTCCTTGAACTGGACATTGATCGCCCGAATATCCGCTTCATCGTTAGTGCCGTATGTCGTGATTGACCTGCCTATGTCGCCCAACACGTCGTTGACACCCGGGTCATCGGTGCAGACAACAGCAAGCCCGTAAAATGGCAGGTTGTGCAAGAACTCGATGAAACTACTCTTTAGTTTTTCGATGTCGCCGTCATAAGTCGACATGTGATCGGCATCGATATTCGTAACGACTGCGAGCATCGGTTTCAGATGCACGAAGGACGCGTCACTCTCGTCTGCTTCGGCTACCAGGTAGTCACCCTGCCCCAGGCGTGCATTGGCGTCGGCGGACTTCAGTCGTCCCCCGATTACGAAGGTCGGGTCGAGACCGCCCTCTGCAAGTATGCTGGCAATAAAGCTGGTAGTGGTCGTCTTGCCATGGGTACCCGCCACCGCTATTGAGTAGCGGAAGCGCATGAGTTCGGCAAGCATCTCAGCACGACTGACAACAGGCATCAGTTGTTCCCTGGCAGAGGACACTTCAGGATTGGTTTCATCGACCGCGCTGGATACGACAACCGCATCAGCATCCCGAATATTTTCGGCAGCGTGGCCGATGAAGATGGTGGCGCCTTGTTTTTCGAGACGTCGTGTTTGTTTGCTGGCTTGCAAATCCGAACCCTGTACGGCGTAGCCAAGGCTCAACATCACCTCGGCAATGCCTGACATACCAGAGCCGCCAATGCCAACGAAATGCACGCAATGAATTCGGCGCATGCGCTTTATCATGATGCCGCCTCCGCTTGCTTGAGACAGAGCTCAGTAATTCGTTGCAGGGCGTTCGGTCTGGCAAGTGAACGTGCCGTTATGGCGCGTTGCATCAGATCCTCCCGCGACTGCAGCCATTCGTGCAACACAGCCGCAAGCCGGTCCGCGGTTAAATCGCTTTCCTGGATAATTGCTGCAGCGCCCGCGCCGGCCATGGGCGTGGCATTTGCGGTCTGGTGGTCATCAACGGCGGACGGGTAAGGTACAAACAACGCCGGGACGCCAGCCGCGCAGAGTTCCGCCACCGTCAGGGCGCCTGCACGACAAACTACAAGATCAGCCCACGCGTACACTTCTGCCATATTTTCGATGAATGACTGCAGTTCTACTGCAACGTTGTGCTTCGAGTAAGCGGCCCGCGCAACATCCAATGTGCGTTCTCCGCATTGATGCAAGACAGTCGGTCGGACATCGTCGTGCAACAGCGCCAAGGCTGCGGGTACGGTCTGGTTCAATGCGAGCGCACCCTGGCTGCCACCGAGCACGAGCAACCGCAATCGCCCTTGCCTGGCGTTGTAGCGGCCCGCTGGCTCGGGAATCGCCGCGATATCTTCGCGAACGGGGTTGCCAACGGTTTCGGCGCCTACAGCCGCGTCAAAACTGCCCGGGAAGGCTTGCAGCACAACCCGGGCAAGACGCGCCAGAAGACGGTTGGTCAGACCTGCAGCGGCGTTCTGCTCATGAATCACGAGCGGACGGCGTGTCAGCCAGGCGGCGACGCCGCCCGGCCCACTCACGAATCCACCCATGCCGAGCACCGCTGCCGGGCGCCGACGTAAAATAATGCTGAGAGACTGCAACAATGCCCAGCCCATTTGTAACGGTGAAATTATCAGCGCCAGCAAACCCTTTTGCCGCAGTCCGCGCACACTGATCCACTCAATGTCGATGCCCGCATTCGGCACAACACGTGACTCAAGGCCGTTACGTGTTCCAAGCCAGACGATTTCACGCGAGTTTGCCTGCAAAGCGCGCGCAACAGCGAGCGCAGGAAAGACGTGTCCACCCGTACCACCCGCCATCACAAGAATTGGCCGCGTGCTCATGACTTGCGAACTCGCTTGTTGCCTTTGCGATTAACGGGATTCGCATCGACTGCAAGCTCGTGATGTATGCGCAGCAGCAGGCTGATACTGATCATCGTGATAATCAGGCTGCTGCGGCCATAACTGATCAGCGGCAATGTCAGACCCTTGGTCGGGAGTAGGCCCATGTTCACGCCGATGTTGATAAACGCCTGAATGCCAAGACAGGTGCCCAGTCCGATTGCAACGTAGGCCTCGAAAAATCGTTCCGCTTGCGCGGCGCGCATTGCGAGTTTGCACACGCGCCAGAGCAACGCCAGAAATAATGCAATCAGCAACAACGACCCGACGAGGCCGAATTCCTCGGCGAACACGGCAAATACGAAATCGGTATGCGCCTCGGGAAGATAAAATAGTTTTTGCACACTATCGCCAAGGCCAACACCGAACCACTCGCCACGGCCAATCGCAATCAGCGACTGTGTCAACTGGAATCCTGAGTCGTATGGATCGGCCCAGGGGTCGAGAAATCCTGTCAGGCGACTCATTCGGTATGGCGAGGCAAACGCGAGAGCTGCCATGGCAACGACTGCAACAATGAAAAACAGCATGAAGTCGCGAATGCGCGCGCCAGCGACAAACATCATGACAAGCGCGGTCATCAGCAATACTACGGCTGCACCGAAATCTGGCTCGGCAAGCAGCAAGACGCAGGCGAGTGTCAGCACAATCATCGGCCACAGAAATCCCGTGAACTCCTCGCGCAACGATTTGTTGCGCCGCACGAGGTAGCCAGCAAGATACAACAGGAAGCACAGGCGCGCAGGCTCCGATACCTGTAAATTCATAATTCCTGCTCGCACCCAGCGCGTGGCGCCGTTGACCTCATACCCCAAGCCTGGCAGCAGAACGGCAACCAACAACGCCAGACCCACCAGCAATACCAATGGACCAAGTTTTTGCCAGACCTGCATCGGAATGAGCAGGCAAACAAAGCCAGCGGCAGTACCAATGACCGCAGCAATCAGCTGTCGCTGCACGTAGAAGAATGGATTGTTCGCAACACTGTCGGAAATCGAAATCGACGCCGAAGCAAGTATGACAAAGCCCCCCAGCAACAGTGCTACGACAATCGTCAGCAGCACCGGATCGATCTGCAATTCAGATTTAATGCGCGCCGGGAAAGGTGTTGTTGCGCTACGCGTTGTCATCGCTTCAACGCCTCCACCGCATCACAAAATGCGTCGCCGCGCGCCATGTAATTGTCGTATTGATCGAGACTGGCACACGCTGGCGCCAATAAAACGGTATCTTCGGTTTCAGCACAGGATGCCGCCATGCCAACTGCAGTTTGCATGTCCGCGGCGAAATGCACAGGCATCACAGTATCCAGCGCGCGCGCAATTTTCTCAGCGTCAGACCCGATCAGTACAACGCCGCGGAGCTTGCCATCAACAGCTTTGGCGAGTTCACTGAAATCACCGCCCTTGCCGTCGCCGCCGGCAACCAGCACGAGCATACTTTCAACCGATTCGACTGAAGCTACCGCAGCCGCAACATTCGTGGCTTTCGAATCGTTGATGTAATCCACTGCGCCGATACGTGCGACAAATTGCATGCGGTGCGGTAATCCCGGGAACTCGACCAACACCTGCAGCATCGCGGCGACCTCGAGGCCAATCAAGTCACCTGCCGCCAACGCCGCAAGAGCGTTCAACTGATTATGCGCGCCATACATAGCGAGATCGGCGACCGCCAGCAGCAAGGTGTCACCACGCGCGAGAAACGAAGCACTGTCAATGACTCGAATGCCATACTGCCCTTTCTCCGGCGCATCGGGCCCGAAGCTGATTACATCATCACAGCGCTGTGCATGCTCGGTTGCAATATCGTCGCCGCGATTAACGACGGCCGTCCGCGCTTCCCGATAAATGCGGTATTTCGAATCGCGATACTCGTCTTCATCGGCATGCCAGTCAAGATGATCGGACGCGACGTTCAGCAGTACCGCCACTTTGGCAGGCAGGTCTTCCGTACGATGTAACTGGAAGCTTGATAGTTCGAGTACATAAAGTTCAGGCTTATCCTGCGCCAGAAGATCAAGCGCCGGCTCACCGAGGTTGCCGCCAACAAGAACCTCACGACCGTCTGCGCGACACATGTGGTACAACAGAGTTGTAACAGTGCTTTTGCCATTCGAACCGGTGATAGCAACGAATGGTGCTGCAGCGTCACGTGCAAACAGTTCGATGTCAGAAATAATTTCCAGCTTTTTCTTGCGTGCTTTGGCAAGCAGGGGATGGCTGTCAGAAATCCCCGGCGAGGCGATAATACGGTTCACGCCCTTGGGCAGCTTGGCGTCGCCAGACAAGACATCTGCATCCGGCCATAATTCGTTGAGCTCATCGATGCCGGGCGGGTCTTCGCGACTGTCAAAAAATATCGCGTTGCTGTCCTTGCGGCGCAAATAGCGCGCGATCGACAATCCCGTCGCGCCGAGGCCTACAACGAGATCCTTTTTTGGCGATGTCATTTTCTTTGCGGCGCTCATCGTATTTTAAGACTCGCCAGGCCGATGAGTACAAGGATGACCGTGATAATCCAGAAACGAACGATGACCTTCGGTTCCGCCCAGCCCTTAAGTTCGAAGTGATGATGCAACGGCGCCATGCGGAATACGCGCTTGCCGGTCAGCTTGAATGAGGCAACCTGTATTATGACCGACAGGGTCTCGACTACGAACACGCCACCCATGATCGCGAGCACAAGTTCCTGGCGAACGATGACCGCGACGACGCCCAGCGCGGCACCCAGCGAAAGTGCACCGATATCGCCCATGAAAACCTGTGCCGGATAGGTGTTGAACCACAGGAAGCCCAGGCCGGCACCAGCAAGAGCCGTGCAGAACACCAGGATTTCACCTGTGCCTGCTACGTAGGGAATACCCAGATACTCTGAAAAATTCACGTTGCCTGTGACATACGCGAAGATTCCCAGCGCACTACCGACAAGTACCGTCGGCATGATTGCCAGGCCGTCAAGACCATCAGTAAGATTCACCGCGTTACTGAAGCCAACAATAAAAAAGTACGTTACGGCAACCTGAAACATACCCAGGGGGATAGCCAGATTCTTGAAATACGGAATCAACAACGAGGTCTGCACCTCATCAGTTGCCGTAACGTACAAAGCAATGGCGGCAATTAATGCCGCGCTGGACTGCCAGAAGAGCTTCTGCTTCGCCGAAATGCCGGCAGGGTTTTGCAAGACAAGTTTTTTGTAGTCATCGACGTAGCCAATGACACCGAAGGATAAGGTTACGAAGAGCACGATCCAGATGTAGAAGTTCTCAAGATCCGCCCACAGGACTGTGCTGATTACAATGGCTGTCAGAATCATTGCGCCACCCATCGTCGGCGTGCCCGCCTTCAATAGATGTGTTTTGGGACCATCCTCGCGCACCGGTTGCCCGATTTGATTCACACTCAGGCGTTTTATCATTCTCGGTCCGATGATGAAAGAAATCACCAATGCCGTTAGCGCACCGAGAATTGCGCGCATCGTCAAGTAACTGAACAGGTTAAAACCGGATTCAAACTGCGCAAGGTAATTAGTGAGATAGAGCAGCATGTTCAGGCTTCCCCGCCCGATCGATCTGATTGGCGCAGTGCAGCAACGACGCGTTCCATGCGCATTGAGCGCGAACCCTTTACGAGCACGCTGACCGAATCTGTTGCCGAATCAATCTCGGCGGCAACACTATCGATCAGCATATCGATCGACTCGAACCAGCGTCCATTACCTCCAAAACCAGCCACGCTCAGTCGTGACAATTCACCACAGGCAAACATGCGGTCAACACCACATGTCCGTACCGCCTCTCCAACCTCGTGATGCAGAGTCTTTGCATCATCTCCGAGTTCCTTCATGTCACCCAGAACCAGCCAGCCTTCACCCGGCAATGCGGCCAGGAATTCTGCAGCCGCGACTACCGAAAGCGGGTTCGCGTTATAGGTGTCATCAAACAGAGTGCTGTCGTTGTTCCCGACCAGCGGTTGCAGTCGACCCGCGACTGGAACAACGCTCTCAAGCGCCGCCTTTATCTGAGCGCTGTTCACACCCAGCGCTAAAGCGACTGCCACTGCCGCACAAGCATTGTGAACGTTGTGAATCCCAACAAGGGGCAACGATACAGCGAATGTTTCTTCAGGCATGTGCAACCGAAAGTCAGTCTGCTCGGCGCTGGCTTCGATCTCATCAGCCCACACATCGGCCGCCGCGTTGAACCCAAAGGTGTACGTGCGCACATCTTCGACCAACGACTTCCAGTAATCGAAATAGGCGTCGTCAGCATTCAATACAGCGATTCTCGGACGTTTCGTGCCCGTAAGAATCTCGCCCTTTGCGTGCGCGACCCCATCCAGCGAACCGAATCCTTCGAGATGCGCAGCTGCCGCGTTCGTTATGACGACAACATCCGGTTCAGCCAGCGACACAAGATATGCAATTTCGCCTATTTGATTCGCGCCCATCTCAAGCACGGCGAATTCGTGGTCGTCGGTGATTCGCAGCAGCATCAACGGCATGCCGATGTCGTTGTTGAGATTCCCCTGAGTCGCAAGCGTTGACGCCTTTTGTTCCAGGCACGCGGCAATGAGCTCTTTAAGCGTCGTCTTACCATTGCTGCCGGTAACGCCAACTACAACTACATCCTTGTCGCTGCGCCAGGCCGCGCCGAAACGGCCGAGCGCCTGCTTCGCGTCGTCAACAGTAATCTGTGCAATATCTGCATCAACGAGAACGTTTACCACTGCAGCGGCCGCGCCGTTTTCCTTTGCTGTACCAACATAGTCATGACCATCAAAATTGGGGCCCTGCAACGCGAAGAATAATTCGCCATCGCGAATCGTCCGCGTGTCGGTGCTTACACCGCCAAAACTCCGATCATCGCCGTGCAATGCGCCGCGCATCGATTTAGCGGCTATGGACAGTGTGTCGATCATTCTTGACCCGTTCCGGCTTCGAGCGCGGCGAGCGCTACTGCGTAGTCGGAAAAGCGCAAGCGTTCGTCACCCACTTGCTGAAATTCCTCGTGGCCCTTGCCGGCAATCAGAACAGTATCGGAACCGTCTGCCTGGCTAATCACCCAGGCGATAGCTGCTGCCCGGTCTTCGATAATGACTGCAGACTCAGGATGGACAAGTCCGGCATAGATTTCATCAATGATGTTTTGCGGGTCTTCCCCGCGTGGGTTGTCGTTTGTAATGACAACCTGGTCGGCCAGGCGTTCTGCACGTCTGCCCATCAACGGTCGTTTTCCGGCATCACGATCACCGCCGCAACCAAAAACACACCAGAGTTTGCCGCGACAATGCAAACGCAACGCCCGCAAAGTTACTTCAATGGCATTCGGTGTATGCGCGTAATCAATGTAGACAGCTGCCCCGCCGGCTGCGACGCGTTGCATGCGGCCTGGCGGCGCATCAACCCCAGCCAACGCGGCGCAGGCATCAGCAACGGACACGCCCTGACTTAACAACAACGCGAGAACTATGGCCGCATTAGCAACATTGAAATCTCCCGGCAATGGCAACACGAATTGACCGTCACCCCAGGAACTGGTGAACGAAATATTCGAGCCTTTATCGCTTGCTACGACCGAGCGAACAAATACATAAGGCCGGCCATTGGCAACCCGATTGAATTCGGTTGAAACGGTTACAACATTCTGGCCACATCGCGCAGCCAATTCGGTACCGAATTCCGAGTCGAGGTTCACGATTCTGTTTCTCGTATCGCATTCGAGAAACAGCCGCACTTTGCTCTCGAAGTAATCATGCATGTTCTTGTGGTAATCAAGATGATCGCGGGTCAGATTCGTGAACAACGCAGACTCAAATCGAACGCCGTTAACGCGCCCCTGTGACAATGCATGCGATGAAACCTCGACTGCGGCGGCTTCAGCTCCCGCGGCAACAAAACTGGCGAGACGCTGGTGCATCTCGACAGCCGGCGGTGTTGTCATGTCCTCACCGCCCTGCAATTCAGCAATACCAAATCCGAGAGTGCCGAGGTATGCACATTTGTGCCCCAGCCTCTGCAGGCACTGTGCAATCAGCCAGGCTACGGTCGTTTTGCCGTTGGTACCAGTAACACCGAAGACTTTCATGTTCGCGGATGGGCGACCGTAAAAGCGATTGGCAATCTCGCCAAGATGTGCTGCGAGATCTGCCACGCCAATCATGGCTACATCCTCGGAAACTACAGATGCGTCCGTAGTGGATGAATCCCATGCGATCGCGCAGACACCTGCCGCAATTGCTTCCTCAAGATAGTCTATGCCATGGCTGCTTAATCCCTGGCAGGCGAGGAACAAATAGTCTTCACCAAGCTGTCTGCTGTCGCTGGCTATGCCTGACACGGGGATAGACGGTGCTTGCGCATATCCTTGCAGTAACTCGGCCAGTAGTGGTGATGATGTGATGCGCTCCGCCGGCATGCTCATCGCCCTGCTGCCTGACGGGTCATCGCATGCATGACGTTACCAGGGTCGCGTAGCGGCATCGCATCCGGCGCTACTGCCAATAGTCGTAGCGACTCCGACATGATATTGGCGAACACCGGGGCCGCAACATCGCTGCCATAATAAAGTTCTCCGCCGGGTTCATCGATTACCACCACCATTGCGAGTCGCGGATTGCTGGCGGGCGCCAGTCCTGCAAATATCGAAATGTACTTGTCTTGCGAATAACCGCCTTTCGCGAATTTCCAGGCCGTTCCCGTCTTGCCGGCAACCCGGTAGCCACTGACTGATGCTTTCGCACCGGTACCTCCCGGACGCACGACTTCTTCAAGCATGCGTCGCACGGCAACCGCCGTGTCGCTGGACATTATGCGGTTACCACCGCTTGGCCCGTCGATTGCGAACAGGGAAACCGGCTGCATGATGCCGTCATTGCCGATAGCGGCATATGCCTGTACGAGCTGTAACGGCGTGACCGAAATGCCATATCCATAAGCAATCGTTGCCTGGCTGATGGGCCGCCAATGACTGTAGTGAGTCAACATTCCGGCAGACTCGCCGGGAAAGCCGCTGCCTGTCATTTCTCCCAGTCCGAACTTTGTCAGGCTATCCCACAGCTGCTCGGCTGGTAGCGTCATTGCCAGCTTTGTGATGCCGACGTTGCTGGATCGCACAAGAATTGTGGTCAGGTTTATGCGGCCAAGATTGCGACTATCCTCGATTCTCTTGGCACCAATGTCGACATAGCCAGGCGACGTATCAATGGTGCTGCCGGCACGGTATTGGCCGCTTTCAAGCGCTGCTACAACGATTAATGGCTTGATGCTCGAGCCCGGTTCAAAAATGTCGGTGATCGCGCGATTGCGATAGCGTTCGGCAGAAAACTGCGACCGATCGTTCGGGTTATAGGTCGGCTGATTTACCATGGCCAGGACTTCGCCAGTCGCAATATCGATGATGACAACCGAACCAGAGTGCGCATTGTAGGATTTCACCGCAGCCTTCAATGTTCTGTAGGCGAGATACTGCAAGCGCAAATCAATACTCGCGTACAAGTCCTTGCCGTGATGCGGCGGTCTTATGCTTTCAACGTTTTCTATTGAGCGTCCGCGCCGGTCTTTCAGTACCCGCTTGGCGCCGGACTCTCCCGACAACCAGTTGTTTGCGGCAAGCTCAAGTCCCTCCTGCCCCACATCATCGATATTGGTAAAGCCAACCAGATGTCCGGCAACCTCGGATGCGGGATAGTAGCGGCGATACTCGCGTTGCACGTTGATGCCAGGCAATTTCAACGCCAGAACCTGCTGCGCCTTTTGCGGAACTACGTGGCGTTTTAGATACAAGAACTCCTTGTCCATGCTGCGCGTTATGCGGCGCATAAGTGCTTCGGGTTGCAGACCGAGAGCAGCAGCGAGCTGCGGAACACTATCAATCGCCGACGCGAATTGTTTTGGATTCACCCAGATGCTATCGACGGGAGTACTGATAGCCAGCGGTTCACCATGACGATCAAGTATCGCACCGCGATGTGCCACGATTATCTCTGTACGCAGATGCCGCGTGTCGGCCTGGCGATTGAGGAATTCCTTATCGAGAACCTGAAGGTACACAGCTCGCGCGACGAGCGAGCATGCCACAAATCCAAAGAACGCTATTACCAGCGAAACTCTGCCTACGAATCGTCGTGCAGTATTTTGCTTTGTCTCAGCGCCGTGTGTCATGGGCGCTCAACTACGACGATTTCCGTCGCCGTTGGTCGCACGAGCGCAAGGTCATCCGTCGCGACCTGTTCGATCCGTGCGTGCGTGGCCCAGGTACTTTGTTCAATTTGCAGTTGGCCCCATTCGATATTCAATTCGTCGCGTTCGTGTGTCAGTGCTTCGAGTTCTATGAATGATTTTCTCGATGCGTGCTTTGTGTAGACCAGCGCGATCGCACTCAAGACACAAACCACTGCAAATACGAACACCAGAATGAACGGTTGCCGGGAATAGTGTTTCAACATCAAATGCGCTCCGCGACCCTGAGCCTTGCGCTGCGCGAGCGGCGGTTAGCTGCGATTTCCTCTGCACTTGCCACGATGACCTTGCCTACTCTCTTGAGCTTGGGCCGGAACTCGTCCGGTATCGATGGCATGCCCCGATACTGCTCAGGCTCGCGCGACGAGTCGCGAATGAAGCGCTTGACCAGGCGGTCTTCAAGCGAGTGAAAACTGATGACGCATAAGCGGCCGCCTCGCTTCAGAACAGCCAGCGACTGAGCGAGTACTGCTTCGAGTTGTTGCAGCTCATCATTGATCACGATGCGAATAGCCTGAAACGTCTTCGTCGCCGGATGCCTTTTCTGCCCCTTTCCCGAGCGCCGCGCAGGCGCCACCGACGCAACCAGTTCAGCAAGGCCTGTTGTCGTTGTTATCGGACTGGAATCACGAATTGACACGATCGCGCGGGCAATTCTCGTCGCCATCGGTTCCTCGCCGTATTTCGCGATTACGTGTCTCAACTCTTTTTCGCCCACAGACGCAAGCCAATCACTCGCGGGCGTACCTGAATCCGGGTCCATTCGCATGTCGAGTGGGCCATCGCGGAGGAAACTGAAGCCTCGACTGGCTTCATCCAGTTGTGGTGATGAGACTCCCAGATCGAAGAGGAGACCGTCGACCTTTTCGATGAGCGTTCTTTCACCAATGATTGTCTGAAGTTGCGCAATCTCACCCCTGATTAGTTCGAAGCGCGAATCGTCAGTCAGGGTTTTCGGTGCTGAAGCGATGGCGTCCGGGTCGCGATCGATGCCGATCAGTCGTCCGTTCGCATTCAGTCGCTTCAGTATCTCCCCGCTATGACCACCGCGGCCGAACGTTCCGTCGACGTAACAGCCGTCTGGTTTTATCTCCAGCCCATCAAGGACCGGCCCCAACAGCACGGGCACATGCTCGTTGCTGCTCATGAGATGGAGAGCAACCTAAAAGGACATGGACTCAAGGTCGCGCGGCAAATCGCCGTCGTCCTCTTCGTTAAGCCATTCATCCCGTTTCCGGTTCCAGATTTCTTCATCCCATAATTCGAATTTGTTGCCCTGACCAATGAGCATTGCCTGCTTGTCGATGCTGGCGAAATCCCGCAGTTCACGCGACACCAGGATCCGGCCATTGGCATCCATATCGACCTCAGTCGCATAACCGACCATAATTCGCACAATGCGGCGGGCGATCTTGTTCATGCTGGGAAGCCGCACGAGTTTGCGCTCCAGCTCTTCCCAATCAGGCAGCGGGTACAAGAGGAGGCAGTGGTCTTTGTCAACTGTCACAATCATCTGGCCATCACAACGCGTGGCAATCCGCTCCCGGTACCGGGTCGGTATTGCCATACGCCCTTTGGCGTCCAGTGAAACTTGGCTGGCTCCTCGAAACACAGTCGTTTGGACGTGCCGGGAATCGCTCTTCTGGCGCGATATCCGGGCAGGATGCCCCTTTCCTCCCACTTTTTACCACTTTTCAACACTATAGGTGCGGCCCTGATGGTGGTCAACAACAAGGCTTGATTAGTTGTTGTTGTACAGAGACTTAAGTGCAATCCGGTGGCAAGAAAAAGGCGAAAAGTGGCAGGGTTCCCGCTAAAAAAATCAAGCGCTTACAGCTACTTCTTCGATAAGGCCTTAAAAAAAGGTCTCAAAACCGCGACACATCAGGTACACAGCCGATGCGGGCACCGATTTGCGCAAACCTGCCCGGCACCCGGTCGTCGCCGCAGCAAGGTGAGTAACTATTTGATTTGAAACCCCGGGAACTCAAGTGAGAAAGCCAGAGCCAGCAATAAGCCGGGTTCTGTCATCGACAACCATTCATCTGGGACAGCCGTCACCGACTGCCTCAAGCAACCTACCCGGGAGCGCGTTCGGAACCGACGCCGGGAACACCCAAACACCCCCTATTGGGGGCGTTGTGCGTTGCCCTACTCCCCTATTTGGTCTTGCTCCGGGCGGGGTTTACCGTGCCGCGAGCTGTTACCAGTCGCGCGGTGCGCTCTTACCGCACCTTTTCACCCTTACCTGCCCGCGTAAACGAAGACAGGCGGTATATTTTCTGTGGCACTTTCCGTGGGCTCACGCCCCCCAGGTGTTACCTGGCGCCCTGTCCGAAGGAGCCCGGACTTTCCTCTATAGCAAGCTATAGCGATTGTCTGGCCAACTCTGACTTTCTCGGCCGCGAATTCTAACAGCTATTCGATCTTCTGGAGCTGCAACAGACGATCATAAAGCTGGTTTTTTTTCTTGCCCGAGATCCGGGCTGCAATTTTGGCCACCTTTTTCGCAGGAAGATCCTCAGCCAGTTGCAGCAACAGCCAGTCCACATCAAGTGACGATGCCGGTTGTTTATTCGCGCCCGCAACAGCGATAACAAATTCACCCTTGCTGACGATCGTGCCATCAGCAACCATTGCCTGTAACGACTGCAGCGAACTTTGCACACACTGCTCGTGCATTTTGGTCAATTCGCGACCGATGAACGCAGCTCGATCGGCGCCAAAGATCTCAACCATATCGGCCAGGCAATCTGCGATTCGGTGCACCGACTCATAAAAAACCATGGTTCTCGTCTCGCCCGCCAGCGCGTTCAGCCACTCACACCGAGCAGCCTTTTTCGCAGGACCGAATCCCTCGAAGGAAAAACGATCCGTCGCCAGACCCGCAACCGAGAGCGCCGCAATGACGGCACTTGCGCCGGGAATTGGCGACACGACGATGTCATTGTCGCGAGCCGCGCAAACCAGCCGGTATCCCGGATCACTGACCAACGGCGTTCCGGCATCGCTAACCAGCGCGACGGACTGGCCGTCCTGCAGCATCCTGATGATGTTGGCAACAGACTTTTCTTCGTTATGATCGTGCAACGCCGTAAGTCGGGATTTCACGCCGATATGCGATAGCAATCGCCCGGTGTGCCGGGTATCCTCGGCTGCAATGAGGTCCACCTCGGCGAGCATCTGGCGTGCTCGCGGTGTCAGATCTTCAAGATTACCGATCGGCGTTGCAACGATGAACAAAGTGCCGCTCATGTGGCGCTCAACTCTTACTCCGGTTTAACAAATATGACCAAGACACAACGACATCCTGCAGGGAAATCACGCTCACTGGCAAGCATTGTCGTATTGTCCATCGCTCTGCTCGCGTTGGCCGCCTGTGAAACAACCGGTATGGGCAGG
The DNA here is from genome assembly GCA_022573655.1 of Pseudomonadota bacterium. Lineage (GTDB taxonomy): Bacteria > Pseudomonadota > Gammaproteobacteria > Steroidobacterales > Woeseiaceae > UBA1847. The sequence goes on along the minus strand of JACZTO010000008.1, from coordinate 7,788 downwards.
TTTTCTTCGAGTGGCGAAGGCCGCGCAGCGCGCCTGGCGCAAAACGGCCAACACGCTGACGCGGCACGCACTTACCATGGCCTCGCGGTAACTGCCATTGGCATTGAGAAAGACAGGCTTAGCTTGCTCGCGATTGAACAATGGCTGGACGCCGGCGCCGTCGCACGCGCACGCGCCGAATTCGGTTCTGTTGCGCGGCCGACATCCGCAGAGCTGCTGCCAATCTGGAACACGAATTTTGCCGCCCTGGCTTTGTACAAAGGCGATGCGGATGATGCCTTGGCGGTTCTTGAACCCATGAGTCGCGAGCCATTATCAAAGCGTGATCGACTGCGCGCTGAGGCATTGCGTGCCGACGCCTGGGTACAAAAACAAGACCCCGCGCGCGCAATTGAGCTGATGACCCAACGTGAGAACTGGCTGAACAGCAGGCGCAGCATTGAGAAAAATCGCGCCCGACTATGGCAGGGGTTGTTGCTCAGCGATCCGCTGGTCCTTAGGGAAGCAGCGGAGATTTCTCTCAATCCGGTCACTCGCGGCTGGTTGTCACTGGGCTCGCTTGCGACCACAACAGGGCAACAGGGAATCGGCTGGAACAATGGCGTCGTGCGCTGGCGGGAGGACAACCGCAATCACCCTGCCAACACTGTGCTCGCGAACATGCCGCTCCGCGACGAACTGATACTGGATTATCCCCGGCACATTGCGCTGCTACTGCCACTGACGGGTAGCTCGGCGGCGGCCGGCAGGGCCGTACAAAACGGCTTTATGGGAGCGTATTTCGCGACCGCGGCAGGATTGGATGTTACCCGGGAAGCCAGTCAGGAAGTTGCTCAAACCGTACGTATTTACGACGTCAACAGTGAAGGCGGAGCGAGTGCGGCTTACGCAACCGCCGTTGAGGATGGCGCAGAATTCGTGGTCGGGCCACTGATGAAGAACAGCGTCACCGAACTTGCTAACGACATTCTGGTTCCTGTACCGGTGCTCACGCTCAATTACCTGCCAGAAGACACGCTGCCACCGCCAGGTCTGTTTCAGTTCGCGTTGGCGCCCGAAGACGAAGCTGCTTCAGCTGCTGTTCGCGCATTCGGCGACGGCTACATGCGTGCTGTCGCTCTCGTACCAAACAATGACTGGGGACGACGGGTTTTGCAGAGCTTCCGGACAGAATTTGAAGGCCTCGGCGGGACACTGCTCGACCACCGAAATTACACGCCGGACAATAAGGATTTTTCGAATGAAATCGAGAACCTGATGGGCCTGACCGGGAGCGTGCGACGTTACCAACGCATGCGCGCCAACGTCGGCACCAATCTGCAATTTGATCCGCGCCGTCGTCAGGATGCCGAGTTCATATTTCTCGCTGCCGCAGCCGGGCCGGGCCGATTGCTCAAATCGCAACTCAAATTCCATTACTCCGGAGATCTGCCCGCGTATTCGACATCGTCAGTTAACTCGTTGGATGGTCGCTCGAATTCCGACCTCAATGGCATCATGTTTGCCGATACGCCGTGGCTGATCGACCCGCAGCCCTGGATTCAATATCTCCCGGAAACCTTTGCAAAATATTGGCCTGAACAACGACGTCTCGGACGCTTGCATGCCATGGGCTACGATGCCTACAACCTGATCGCATCATTGTTTGCGGCGCGACGCGGAGAAATGGCCGAACTGGACGGCGCAACCGGAACGCTGTTTCTTGATCATAACGGGCGCGTCCACCGACGCCTGGCGTGGGCACAATTTCAAAACGGTAGGGTCGTCGCTTTGCCGGCAATCGAGGACATCGGCGGCCCGATCAGGGAAATTAGCAACGACGGCCAACCGGTAATGCCGGACGCAGCAGATCCATCGGCATGGCACTCCGAACTTCAGGAGTTGTAGGCAGATCTGCGGAGCAGAAGGTACTCCACTTTCTCATCGCGCAAGGACTGCGACCTGTTGCGCGCAACTTCCGTTGTCGCGGCGGTGAAATTGACCTGATCATGCTGGACGGCGACTGTCTGACATTCATCGAAGTTCGTTACCGCGCGTCCGAAAATTTCGTCCCAGCCAGCCAAACCGTCGATACCCGCAAGCAACGCAAAATCATCCACACTGCGGCAATGTACATTGCCAGGAACCGGCAGTTCGCAGCCCATACCATGCGCTTCGACGTTGTATCGGTGCAAGGTCCGCAGCAGTTGTCCTTCGCGTGGATCGCCGACGCATTCCGACCAAATGACGCATCCCTTTGAGCAACAACTGGTAGAATTTACCCTTCACTGACGCTGGCGGAGCAGCCATGGATCCTGTTATACGAGTTCGCGATCATTTTGCAGAAAGCATTGCCGTCAAGGAAGTCGCCGGAGAGCAACTGGCCGAGAGCATCGCGGCCGCGGGCCGTCTCTTGAGCGACGCTCTCCTCGATGACGGCAAGATCTTGAGTTGTGGAAACGGTGGCTCGGCTGCGGACGCGCAGCACTTCTCCTCGGAGCTTCTAAATCGCTTCGAAAGGGAGCGACCTGGGCTGCCGGCGCTGGCGTTGACAACTGATAGCTCGACGCTGACTTCGATCAGCAACGACTACTCGTACGAAGAGATATTTTCGAAACAGGTACGCGCGCTGGGTAAATCTCAGGATGTACTGCTGGCAATATCAACGTCCGGCAATTCGGAAAACGTCATTCGCGCAGTTGCCGCGGCTCATGAGCGAGGAATGAGGGTAGTTGCCCTGACCGGCTGCGACGGCGGCCGCATGGCGGATTTATTTTCAGAGGACGATGTCGAGATCCGGGTTCCAGCTACGCGTACGGCGCGAATCCAGGAAGTACACCTGGTCGTTATTCACTGTCTTTGTGACCTGATCGATACGACGCTATTGGGCGAACATTAGAACCGTTATTTTACTATCGTAAGATGCGGGCGTGATCGCGAGTCTTCGATACCTTCCTGCAACTCGGGTGACTCGGCGACCTCGACGTTATCGGCATCATGCGAGAAAATCATGCCCTGCCCCGTTTCGCGCGCATAAATACCCAGCACAGCGCTCATCGGCGCCCAGACATCGTACGGTACACCCTCAAATCGAGTGCGAAAACTTACAGAATTGTTACTGAGTTTGAGATTATGAGCCGCGGTTTCGCTGATGTTCAGAACTATCTTGCCGTCTTTAACATGCTCCTTCGGCACGCTGACACCGTCGACCGTTGGATCAATGACAATGTATGGCGTATGGCCACTATCGCCCATCCATTCGTGCATCGCCCGTACGAGATAGGGTCGCTTTGATAGTCTGGATTTTTCCAACATTGTTCTTCCTGAGCAATCGCTCTTTTCGCCTAGCTTAGCATCGTTTTTATAAGGCGGTTTCGGCAAGTTGCCAGGAACTTAACTTAAGATGCGAAATAGTACTATCGCTGGCGGGCAATGTGGGAGCGCGCCTTACGCGCGAATGTTTAATCGCGGCTAAGAGCCGCTCCAACACACGCTCCTACAGGCGCATTTCCTGTTCAAGCTCAGTCAGGCTCTGCTGAAAAGACCGCCTTGAAAATACACGATTCATGTAATCCTCTATCGGTTCAGCGTCTCTACCAAGGTCGACCCCGTAAACCGGCAGGCGCCAGAGCAATGGTGCAATGGTGCAATCCACAAGCGAAAATTCCTCGCTGAGAAAATACGGGCGCGCTCCAAACAGCTCCGCGCTTTGCAAAATGCTTTCGCGCAGCAATTTACGCGACCTGGTGCCGAGTTTGCCGTCGCTGGTGATATCAGTTTCTTCGGCGAGCGAATACCAGTCTGTCTCGATGCGAAACAGTGCAAGCCTGAATTGTGCTCGCGTCACAGGATCAACCGGCATCAATGGCGGATGCGGAAACCGTTCATCGATATATTCAATGATCACACGCGAGTCATATAAAGTCAGGTCGCGATCCACCAGCGTCGGAACTGAATGGTACGGATTGAGGTCCATCAGGTCCTCGGGTAAATCCGGGCCGGGTACATTGGTTATCTCAATATTGATATTTTTTTCGGCCATTACCAGCCGAGCACGATGACTGTGAATATCAGTCGGTCGCGAGAAAAGCGTCATTACTGACCGCCTGTTGGCTACTACTGCCATCAGTTCACATCCTTCCATATTTGTTTCTTGAGCATTGAGGCGATGATGTAAAAGAAAAACAGAAACATCAGAACCCAGACACCCAGCTTGCGGCGATCCGATCGAATCGGTTCGCCGATGTGGGCGAGAAAATTAACCGTGTCACGCACAAAACCAGCGTATTCTTCAGCGTTCATCAATCCAGCGCTGATTTGTTCAAATCCTTCAAACGTAGTCGTTACAGACCCGTCTTCGCTCTCATGGGTTTTGAATATTGCAGCCTGATAGCCCTGCAGCTCCCAAAGTACGTGCGGCATGCTGGTTCCATCGAGCATCAGGTTATTGACGCCTGTCGCACTATCTTCCGCTACGTAGAACTTCGTCAGAAAATTGTAGATATAGTCGGCGCCCTTGGAACGCGACATTAGCGACAGATCCGGCGGTGCTTTGCCAAACCAGCGCGCTGCATCATCTGTGGGCATCGACGCCAGGATAGTCTCAAACGTTTTTTCAGCATTGAACATCAGACTGTCGATTAGCTGCTGCTCCGAGAGTTCAAGATACTTGCCGATCGTGTTGTAGCGAACGTACCGCGCCGAATGGCAACCCGAACAGTAGTTCATGAAATTTCTTGCGCCACGCTGCAACGAATGAATATCGCCCGGATCGATCCCAGAATCTTCGAGGTGGCCAGAATCTCCTGACGCATGACCCGTCGTGGCAACAAGACATGCGCTCAATGCCAGCAAGCTGGCAAATCGACGCAGATTACCCATGGTAGACCACTCTGTCCGGCACCGGTTTCGTCTTGTCTATTGCGGTGTAATAGGGCATCAGAAGGAAAAACGCGAAGTAAATCACCGACAATATACGCGCCGCCAACACATACACACCCTCAGCCGGCATCGTACCCAGCCAACCCAGAACAACAAACGTAATAGTGAACACTGTCAGTGCAGACTTGTAAATCCAGCCGCGATAGCGGATCGATTTAACGCGCGCACGATCAAGCCATGGCAGAAACAGTGGCAGTACGACTGAAAGCCCAAACAATATGAAGCCCAGGAGTTTGCTCGGGACCGCGCGCAAAATCGCGTAGAACGGCGTGAAATACCAGACTGGCGCGATATGCTCCGGTGTCGCACGCATATTCGCGGGTTCGAAGTTGGCGTGTTCAAGAAAATAACCGCCCATTTCGGGTGCGAAGAATACGACCGCGCAGAAGATCATGAGGAACACGATGATCGCGACCAGATCCTTGCTCGTATGATAAGGGTGGAATGCAATACCATCCAACGGAATTCCGTTCGCGCCTTTGTGCTCCTTGATTTCAATGCCGTCGGGATTGTTAGAGCCGACCTCGTGCAGCGCCACGATATGCACGAAGATGAGGCAAATCAGGACCAACGGCAACACAATAACGTGCAAGGCAAAAAAGCGGTTCAGCGTAATATCGGAAATCGAGTAGTCACCTCGAATAATCTCAACCAGCGCGTCGCCTACCCATGGAATCGCGCCGAACAGCGAAATAATCACCTGCGCACCCCAGTAAGACATTTGTCCCCAGGGTAATAAGTAGCCCGCAAACGCTTCGGCCATCAGGGTCAGAAATATCAGCATGCCGATTATCCAGATCAGCTCGCGTGGCTTCTTATAGGAGCCATACAACATCGCCCGATACATGTGCAGATAAACCACAATGAAGAAGAATGACGCACCGGTTGAATGCATGTAGCGAATCAGCCAGCCCCACTCGACATCGCGCATGATGTACTCAACCGAGGCAAATGCGTCAGCAGCTGCCGGCTTGTAGTTCATCGTAAGAAAAATGCCGGTCAGGAACTGAATCACAAGCACCACCATTGCCAGCACGCCGAACACGTACCAGACATTGAAACTCTTGGCGGCGTAGTACTCGGTGATGTGATATTTCATCGTCTCGGTGAACGGGAAACGATCATCGATCCACTTCATCAAACCGCCCTGTGGCTTACCGATTTCTGATTCGATTCTTGACATTACGCAGCCGCATCCTGGCCGATCAGAATAAGGTCATCCCTGACAAATCGATGCGGCGGAACCCGCAGGTTGGTCGGCGCCGGAACGCCGGTATACACGCGGCCGGCCAGATCGAATTTTGAACCGTGACAGGGGCAGAAAAATCCGCCGGTCCAGTGGTCAGCCGGACGCACCTCAAAATCCTCGATTGGAGCACAGCCCAGATGCGTACAGGATCCCTCGACAACGAGGTACTCCGGTTTCACCGAACGCGTCGCATTGGCTGCGTACTCCGGCTGCTGCTCAACAACCTCCGAGTTCGGATCCTTGAGCATGTCGAGGTTATCACCCAAATGCTTGAGCATTTCCTCTGTCCGCCGCAGGACGAAAACCAGCTTGCCACGCCAAAGAACACGAACCATTTCACCCGGCTCCAGCGAGCCAATCGACACTTCGACCGGCGCACCCAGCGCTTGCGCACGGGCACTCGGCTTCAAAGAAGCCAAGAATGGATATATCGCAACGCCCGCACCGACCAAACCGGTGATTGCGGTTGCGATAGTTAAGAAATGACGTCTGTTTCGATCAATCTGATCCAGGTCGTCGTCTGTCATCAGGCACTCCCATACGCCCGGCCATTAGAAAGTCTGCTCAGCGGCCTGTCCGCTACCCTCTTAATCACAAGCTTTCTGTCGGCACGATTTTGCTTTATTTAGAATTGACTCGATTTGCAGCAGGCCCGGATTCCCGTCAGGATGGCGGTAACGCCGGTACATGGTGCGGAACCAGCGCCGTATTATACACGGGGCCTGTCGATATTGGCTAGCTACCTGGATCGACAATTCGAAAATCTATGCTCAGTCGAGGCGGGTTTGAAGTCAGCTCTTGTGTTTCTCTTGCAGTCCGTCGTTGTCGGGCTAGCGGTCGCATTTCTGGTCGTCGTATTGCGGCCGGACCTGCTGCCCTTGCTCGGGATTCAACAGGCCGGCCCCGTCTATAGCTACGCAGATGCCGTGGATATCAGCGCCCCGGGCGTCGCCAATGTCTACACCAAGCGACTCGTACGCGACAGCGCCTCACCATCGGCGCGCACGCGATTTCGCGTAATCACCAGTTTTGCCTCGGCCGTGATCATCGATCCTGAGGGTTATATGGTCACCAATTATCATGTTGTCGCCGAGGCCGCCGAGATACGAATTCAACTCAGTGACGGCCGCGTAACCGAGCCTGAGACCGTAGGCGTTGACCGCGAAACCGATCTTGCGCTGCTCAAGATCAATCTTGGCACTGTGCCTGCCGTGCCGCTCGGCAATTCATCGGCATTGCGCATTGGCGATGTTGTGCTGGCGATAGGCAATCCCTACGGCCTGAGCAAAACGGTCACCCAGGGCATTGTCAGCGCAACGGGTCGCGGGCTCCTGAGTCTCGCGACCTTCGAAAACTTCATCCAGACGGATGCAGCGATCAATGCGGGTAACTCGGGCGGCGCACTCGTCAATACACGCGGCGAACTCATTGGCATCAATACGGCTGTGCTTGCGCAGGATTCGGGCACCGAGGGCATCGGTTTTGCGATCCCCATCGACCTCGTGCGCGGTGTCGTCGAGCAAATCAAGCTCAATGGCCGCGTCATCCGCGGCTGGATGGGATTGAGCCCGGACGATCTGACGAGCTCGGAACGCCAGGCACTCGGCCTTGATGACAAT
>JACZTO010000033.1 GCA_022573655.1 Pseudomonadota bacterium | reverse complement strand
ATATCGATGCCGCCATCGCAGATTGCATGGCGACAAAATTTCGCAATTGTGGCCAGACTTGTGTCTGCACCAATCGCATTTACGTCCAGAGTGGCATCGCGGACGAATTCACCAGTAAGCTAAAGACCGCGATCGAAGCGCTGAAAGTTGGGGATGGGTTTGCGGACGGGGTTACCATTGGCCCACTCGTCAACTTGACAGCAGTTGGCGAAATGAACGCGTTAATGAAAGACGCTAAATCCAAAGGCGCCGAGATTCTGGTTGGAGGCAAGAATCATGAACTCGGTCACTGCTTCTTCGAACCGACTCTTGTTACCGGCTTAACGCCGGACATGCGGATTGCCAATGAGGAAATATTCGGACCGATCGCAACCGTGCAGGTATTCGAAACTGAGGATGAAGTCATTGAGAGGGCCAACGACACTCAGTATGGCCTGGCCGCCTATTTCGCGACACGCGATATCGGTCGTGTAATGCGCGTTGCAGAACGTCTGGAATACGGCATCGTCTGCTCAAACTCGGGCGTGTTCTCCACCGAGGTCGCACCGTTTGGCGGCTGGAAGGAATCGGGCCTTGGTTCTGAAGGCGGCAAAGAAGGTATCGCGGAATTCTTTGAGACCAAGTTCCACTCGATGGGCGGCATCGAGTCCTAGGTCGCGACAAGAAAAAGCCCCGCCAGACAATCGCCGGGCGGGGCCTTCGAACGCTACATTCAGTCGAAGTACTTGCGCAGCGTCAGACCATACATGCGTGGCTGATTCGGATAGCCCGAGAAACTACCAGCTTGCGCCACCGATGGAAATGCACTCATCAAGTACTCGTCGTTATTGAGATTTCGACCCCAGAGCATGGCTTCGAAGCCGTTATCCCAGGCCAGGCCCGCGCTCGCGTTCAAAGTACTGACTTTGCGCGAAGCGACACTTTCCGGTGTGTTTTCAATAACCCTTATTTCATTTTCATAGATGTACTCGAGCCGGACGAAGCCATCGGCGCTGCCCATCGTGAAATCGTACCGGCCGGATGTTGTGAGACTGAGGTCATGAATACCCGGCGGCTGCGTACCGCTGAGATCGACGGAAAGGCTCTCGAAGGTGACGTCATCGACACCTTCCCCGTCCTCGAACGAATCGTACAGGGGATCGAGGTAAGTCGCTGCGAGCGTTCCCTGGAATGCCTCGGTAGGCTGCCAGCGGATGTCGATCTCCACGCCGGTCGTCGATTGCTTGCCGGCGTTCGCCAGTTTGAACCCAGTGCCCGTGAAAATATTCGACTGGAAACCCTCGATTGCCTGATCGAAAATCGCGAGATTAACGGCAACGGTGTCCCAGCGGGCCTTGAGTCCCAATTCGTAAACCGTCGACTCTTCGGGTCCGGCGAAACGTGTTGTATACACGAGGTTCGGCACACTCAGACCCGCGGCCTCTATAGCCGCTTGATCTTGTGGGAACGGACGCGAATCCCGTGACAGATTCCACGAAGTCGCCTTAAACCCCGTGCTTGCGCTGGCGTAGACATTGACATTATCCGAGACGTCGAAGGCGAGCCGTACCGTCCAGGTCGTATCATCGTCTTTCGATGTGCCCGGTTCCACGGAATTCGGAAAGCCGACATTTGGAGGCAAAAACTGCAGGTCTTGCAGATCGGCGATGCCTTCTGCAACACCGGCAATAATAGCTGCTGTGGTGCCTGGCAAGACAGATTCGACGAACGCAATGTTCGCCGGAGTAGGGTCCAAGCCATCCGGAGGGTTAAAGGGCACCGTTGCAGCTGTAAATGCCTGTCCGAAAAACACCACGGGTAACGGCACACCGAATACCGTCAAATCATTGTTTAGATCAATGCTTGAATAAACGTCGGTCTGTGTCGAATCGAAAATAACGTCTTTCTCATCTTCTGTGTAGTTGGCACCCAATGTCAACGTTACCCGGTCACCCAAATCAATGTCGATCTGACCGAAAATCGAGAACGCCGTATCATCCATAGTCGAAACATCGATGAGACCCGTGCCAGATTCCTGGAATGTGCCCTGTGGAAGATTATAAAGTGCCTCCATCGTGTTCAAGAGTGAGTTGCCAGGTACGCCGCCCACAAGAATGTCCGCATAAGGCCGAAAGGCATTACCGTAAAGAACACCCGTTGTTTGTTCGACGTCTTCATCGAACAAAAAGGCGCCGACCATCCAGTTCATGGTCTCGGTCGAGCCACTCAAACGAAGCTCTTGAGTAATCGTGTCGATTTCGGTCTCGGTACGGTTAGCCGTCATCGGATCGAGTAATTCCGCACTCGTGAAATCGATGTCGACGTTATCGAAGCGCGACAGACTGCGTTGTGCTGTGATCGAGGTCAGCGTCATAGAATCATTGAGATCCCAGTCGATCTGCATTGACACACCATTCGTCTGAAACTGGTTAACAGGCGTGAAGTCGTAATAGCCCTGATAGGCAAACGGTGCGTTCGGCACCAGGTTGCCGCCAATGGCCATGACGGCAGCACCGGTCGGGCCGTTCTGAAGATTGGCAACACCGCAGCATGCCTCATCAAAGTCGTCGTAATCAGCGATAAAACGTATTTCGAGTACGTCCGAGGGAGCAAACAACAACTGCCCTCTCAGACCATAACGATTGAGTTCGCCCAAGGCGTCGCCACCGGCCAGATTGTCGTAGTAACCGTCGCGCTGGTTGTAATAGCCGGACAGGCTGAATCCCGCGCTGTCGGAAAACGGCCCGGTGACGTCGCCCTTGATGATTAACTGGCTATATTCTCCGACCGTTACAGCGGCGGATCCGCTGAATTCGTCGAGGTCCGGTTTGGCCGTAATCACACTGATGACGCCAGCCGAAGCGTTCTTGCCGAATAGCGTGCTCTGTGGTCCGCGAAGAACCTCGACTCGCTCCAAATTCGGGAGATCCGCCAATGCGGAGGCCGTCCGCGATCGATAGACGCCATCGATAAATACGCCTACCGAAGGCTCAATACCGGCGTTGTTGGCACCGTTGCCAAAGCCGCGAATCCGGAAATTGGTATTTCCGGACGATTGCAATGTATCGACACGCAGGGATGGAACCAGGAACTGCAAATCCTTTATATCGAGAATCTGCGTCTGCTTCAGGTCATTAGCGGTAATAACAGATACCGCAACGGGGATTTCCTGCAACGTCTGGGGTCGCTTCGATGCCGTAACGATGATTTCTTCCAGAACTTGCGCATGCGCCGGCAGCGCAAAGATCAGCGTGCCCGCAAAAAGCACAGCCGCAAGTCGACCGAAATTGTGTAAGCTTGTGTTGGTGTCCTTCATGTCTCCCCCTCAACTACATTTGAGCTTATTGTGCGGCCAAGCATAGCACGGATTTCCGCGCTAGAATCGGCGCATAAGCCTATGAAAAAGTCAGGGTTTTGGGTATTTATCAATCGAAACAGGGATCGCTCATGCAGGGCTTGATGATGAACACTCCGCTGCTGATTTCCGCAATAGCGGAACACGGCAGCAGGTTTCACGGCGAACGGGAAATTGTCTCGGTTACGGGAGACAATCCGCGACATTGTTACACGTTTCGGCAGGCCATCAATCGATCGCGCCAACTCGCAAACGCGCTCGATAATCTGGGCCTGGATCACGGCGATCGGGTGGCGACGCTCGCGTGGAACGACTACCGGCACCTGGAAATTTATTATGCTGTCAGCGGGGCCGGGTATGTTTGCCACACCGTCAATCCGCGCCTGTTTCCGGACCAGCTCATATATATTATCAATCATGCCGAAGATCGATGGATATTCGTTGATGCGATGTTCGTGCCGCTGCTCGAGAAAATCAGCGAACACATCAAAGACGTAGAAGGCTTTGTTGTACTGACCGACGCGGCGCACATGCCTGAGACATCATTGCCCAACGTCATTTGTTACGAAACCCTGATTGCGGACGAATCTGCCGAATATGCCTGGCCGGATCTCGACGAGAATTCCGCATCTGCGCTTTGTTATACATCCGGAACAACCGGTGACCCGAAAGGTGTTTTATACAGTCACCGATCCACAATATTGCATGCCTACGCCGGCAATGCGCCCGATGCCCTCGGCCTTTCAAGCAACGATGTAGTGCTCCCGGTGGTGCCGTTGTTTCACGTCAATGCCTGGGGAATACCGTATTCAACCATTATGGCAGGCAGCAAGATCGTGTTTCCCGGGCCAAAAATGGGTGACGGGGAAGCCTTGTGTGAGCTGATCGAGTCGGAGGGCGTGACACTCGCACTCGGTGTGCCCACCGTCTGGCTCGCGTTGCTGCAATACTGTTCAAAAGCAGGCAAGACGCTGGGGTCGCTGCAGCGCACGGTCATCGGTGGCGCCGCCGTGCCGCGTTCCATGATTCAGGAATTTCGCGATGTCCACAACGTGGAGGTGCGCCAGGGCTGGGGCATGACGGAAATGAGCCCCCTCGGCACCATAAACGCGCAAAAAGCGGGGCTTGAGTCGTTGAGCGACGATGACAAGCTTGATCTGGCGACCAAAGCCGGGCGTGGCATGTTTGGTTGCGAGCTGCGTATCGTTGATGACGATGGCAACAGCCTGCCTTGGGATGGCGTTGCGTACGGCGCACTGCATGTCCGTGGGCCCTGGGTTTGCAGCGACTATTTCAAGCTTGACGGTAGCGCGGAAAGCCATACCGAAGACGGCTGGTTCGAGACCGGCGACGTGGCGACGATTGACGCCAACGGCTTTATGGCGATCACAGACCGTACCAAGGATGTCATCAAGTCGGGTGGTGAATGGATCAGTTCCATCGAACTTGAGAACACGGTCATGGGACACGAGGGGGTCGCGGAGGCTGCGGTCATTGGAGTCGCACACCCCAAGTGGACTGAGAGACCCTTACTGGTCGTTGTTCGCGCCGCAGGAACGAATGCTACAAGAGATGAACTGCTGGCTTATTATGAAGGCAAGGTCGCTGGTTGGTGGATTCCAAACGACGTTCAGTTTGTGGATGAATTGCCACACACCGCGACCGGCAAAATAAAGAAGATTGAATTGCGCAAACAATTCGCCGACTATGCGTTTCCGGACTAGCTCCCAGGCTCGCCGGATACTAACCACGTAGCGAGGATTTGAGATGGGCGACCCCTTGCGCCTGTACGGACTAAAAGCGCTGGTATTGAATGCCGGCAGCGGCATCGGAGAAGCCGTCGCGCGTACCTTGGTCAAACACGGCGCGAAGGTACTTGCCGTCGACACTCGCAATAGTGGTGTGGAGCAACACTTTTCGTCTGTAAAGGGCATTACCGGATTCTCCGCGAACCTGATAGACGCGGACAAAATGCCCGCCCTCATTGAAGATGCGCGACAAAAACTTGGTGGACTGGACATATTGGTTAACGATTTTCCATTGGTCATCGATGCGCCGATCGACGGTGACAAGCTCGAACGACTTTTGCAGTCTCGGGCTGCACTCACAATGTCCATCTGTCGTGCCGCGCTTCCACACCTGAAAAACAGCCCCGCGGGACGAATCATCAACATGGGATTCCTGCGCAGTTGTTTCGCGCCAGGTGCAGCCGAGGCCAGTGATCGTGCGGAACAGGATTTGGCGAATTTAACTCGCGCGCTCGCGGTTGAAATCGGTGAGTTCGGGATCACAGCGAACTACGTACAGCCCGGTGGCGTCATGACGCCTGCCAGTCGTGATTTGTTCCGCAAGAATCCGACCTTGCGGGATCACTGTATTCAAGGCTCGGCAGCAAGACGACTTGGTGAGCCGGTCGACATCGCAAAAGTGGCGTTATTTCTTGCGAGCGACGACGCGGTTTTCGTCAGCGGCACGGGCATCGCTGTCGATGGCGGCCGTACTCACGGCTGACGCAGCACGCATGCACCCGGTTCTTGAAGATCTGATCGCGCTACTGCAGCTGGAGCGCATCGAAGACAATATATTTCGCGGTGACAGCCGGGATATCGGTAGCCCACAGGTGTTCGGTGGCCAGGTAATAGGCCAGGCCTTGTCTGCGGCGCAACATACGGTTGATGATCGAATTGCACATTCATTGCATGCCTATTTCTTGCGGCGTGGCGACATGGATGCCCCGATTATCTACGAGGTGGATCGGGCCCGGGATGGCGGCAGTTTTTCCAACAGGCGTGTTGTTGCGATTCAACATGGCCGGCCAATCCTGAATCTTGCTGCGTCGTTTCAAAATCCCGAAAAAGGGCTCGAACACTACGCTGCGATGCCGGACGTCCCCGGACCCGAGGGCCTGCAAGACCTGACTGACGTTGCGAAGGGTGTGCTCGACAAGATTCCTGCGAAAATGCGTCGCTATCTTACCGACAAGCGACCGTTTGAATTCAGACACGTCAAGCCTGTCAATTTTGAGACGCGCGAAAAACTGCCGCCGCAGAAACAGGTGTGGATACGTGCCGTTGATAAACTGCCGAACGACCCGGTGTTGCATCAGAACCTGCTGACCTATGTATCTGACTATGAGTTGCTGGGTGTGGCGACTTTGCCGCACGGCCTGTCATTTACGCGCGACAGTTTTATCATGGCGAGTCTTGATCACGCGCTGTGGTTTCATCGTGAGTTCAGAGTGGACGAGTGGCTGTTGTATTCGATGGACAGCCCGGCCGCGTCTGGTGCGAGGGGACTCGCTCGCGGTCAATTCTTCACGGAAAATGGCGACCTGATAGCCTCGACAACCCAGGAAGGACTCATGCGGGTGGTGGACCCGCAGCGCAAAAAGCCGCGCTCTGATCCGCGTTTGCAGGCGTAGGCGTTGCACAAGCGCTGAAAACCAGCCGGGCTGGCCTATTTTGACCGGCCTTGCGCGGCCACGGCCGCCATCGCTGCGGCGATCGCGTCCGCGTCACCCAGAAATTCTCGCGATATCGGCTGCAAATCGTCGTCGAGTTCATAGGCTATTGGCACACCCGTCGGGATGTTGAAGCGGGTTATCTCGTCGTCCGACACAGCATCCAGCATTTTCACGAGTGCGCGCAGGCTGTTGCCGTGTGCCGCAATGAGGACGTTCTTGCCGGCCTTGAGGTCGGGTGCGATGAGTTCGTTCCAACAAGGCTGTACTCGAACAAGTGTAGTTGCCAGCGACTCAGTCGCCGGTAGTCCGTCGATACCTGCATAACGAGGATCGTGCTGCGGATGACGTTCATCATCCAGGGCCAGCTCAGGCGGTGGAATGTCATAGCTACGGCGCCAAATGTGGACCTGATCATCGCCGTATTTCGCCGCTGTCTCCGCCTTGTTCAGGCCTTGCAAAGCGCCGTAGTGGCGTTCGTTCAGTCGCCAGTCTCTGATGACCGGAATCCACATGCGATCGGTCTGCTCCAGCACATGCCACAGTGTGCGAATGGCGCGCTTGAGCACCGATGTGTAAGCGATATCGAAGCGGTAACCGAGTTCTGAGAGCAGGCGACCGGCATCGATTGCCTCCTGATTGCCTTTGTCAGTGAGGTCGACGTCGGTCCACCCCGTGAACAGGTTCTGCAGATTCCAGTCGCTCTGTCCGTGACGGCAGAGCACGAGCTTGCCGGCCATTTTTTCTCCGTTGCAGCAGCGCCCCACGGGCACGTGGCTTAGTTCGAAATCAGATCGCGAAATTCCTGCGCGGCGACCGACAGAGTAGCAAAATCGATTTCGTCGCGTAGTTTCATTTCGGCCATCATATTGTTGAACTGATCAACTTCCCTGGCATGTCGGGCGAGCCACGTGGTAGCGATGCTGCCGGGGTCTTTCTTGCTGCGTGGAGTGAGTAGCTGGAACGCGAGATTGCGCCGGAGTCGGTAAAATTCGTCGCGCAGGTTGCTGCGAGCGATCGCCTGCCAACGACCGTCTACCGCAAGGTCTTCAGCACGATTGTGCAACCAGTGCAGCCCCAATGTCTGATTTAATGTCGCATAGAGCGCGGCGCCGTCGAGCACATCACGTTTACGTTCCGCTGCCAGGTCTGCCATGTCCAGTGCCGGGCGTGTGAGCAGCAACAACGACATACGATTCGCCAATTTCTCAGGTATGCCCATGGCTATATAGCGTTGTTCTGCCTCTTCGTGGCGCATGCGTGCGGCTTTGGACATGTAAGATCCGGAGCGAGAATAAAGTCGCGCCATGCCGTCCTTAAGGCGCTCGACGGTTTGCAGGATTTCGAGGCCGTCACCGTACTGCTCAATGAGCCAGAAGCATGTGTGCCGCAATGTGCGGCTGACTTCGAACAACATTGCAACCTGGGCACTGGCCGGAATTTCGTCGTCCAGCGATTCAATTTTCTTGAATAACGAAGCTGCACGGCAAATGATTCTTGCGACTTCGTAGGCTCGGGCAACGGTCACAATGTTTGCCCCGGTGTCAGCCTGTACGCGCTTAACGAATGCGGGCCCCATTCGATTGACAAGCGCATTGGCGATCAACGTCGCGAGAATCTGTCGACTCAGGCGATGCCCGGCCAGCATATTCGAGTAGCGGCGACGCAAGATAGGGGGGAAATATCGCTCCGGGTCGATCTCGAGAAAGTCTTCGAGCGTCTCCTCGGAGTCGATCAAACCGTTGTACAGGTCGATCTTCGCGTAGCTGAGAACAACGGCAAGTTCTGGACGTGTGAAGCCGAGCTTGCGATTGCGACGTTCTTCAATCTGTGCTTCGTCTGGCAGAAACTCGATTTCCCGATTCAGAAGGCCGCTGCGCTCAAGGTTTGTAATAAGTGTAGCCGTTTCATCGATGCGGGCGGCTGATATCGTTTCGCTCATGCTGATTGATTGTGTTTGCAGGTAGTTATTGCGAAGCACGAGATCGGCGACGATGTCGGTCATCGACACGAGCAATTCGTTACGATTCTTGCGCGTCAGAGTTCTTTGCTTCGCGACGTCACTGAGCAAGATCTTGATATTGACTTCACGGTCCGAGCAATCTACGCCGGCGGAATTGTCTATGAAGTCGGTATTAATGCGCCCACCGGCAAAGCTGTATTCAACACGAGCCAACTGGGTCAGACCGAGATTGCCGCCTTCGCCGATAACCTTGCAGCGCAGCTCGTTCGCGTTAACGCGTACAGTATCGTTACTGCGGTCGCCGACATCGGCATGACCTTCATGACTGGCTTTCACATAGGTACCGATGCCGCCGTTCCATAACAGGTCCACAGGCATCTTCAGAATCGCGTTGATCAATTGGTCAGGCTTGAGCGACGTCGCCTCAATATCGAGCAATTTTTGCGCCTCGTTGCTAAGCCGAATCGTCTTTGCCTGGCGGGAATAGACGCCTCCGCCCTTTGAGATCAGCGTATCGTTGTAATCGTTCCAGCCGGTTCGCGGCGTTTTGAACAGTCGTTTCCGTTCGCGAAAACTTGCCGCCATATCGGGCGTCGGGTCGAGGAAAATATGTCGATGATTGAAGGCCGCGACGAGTTTGATCTTGCGCGACAAAAGCATGCCGTTGCCGAATACGTCTCCGGCCATGTCACCAATGCCGGCAACCGTGAAGGGTTCTTTCTGCGTATTCAGGCCCAGTTCGCGGAAGTGACGTCTGACGGCCACCCAGGCACCGCGTGCAGTGATCGCCATTTTCTTGTGGTCATATCCGGCGGAGCCGCCAGACGCGAACGCGTCCCCGAGCCAGAAACCGTACTCTGCCGAGATGCCGTTGGCGATGTCAGAAAATGTTGCGGTTCCCTTGTCGGCTGCGACAACAAGATACGGATCGTCGCCATCGCGTCGCACAATGCCCTCCGGCGTTACGACTTTGCCATCGATGACGTTATCAGTCACATCCAGCATGCCGCGTATAAATGTCTTGTAGCACTGAATGCCGTTTTGCAAAATCGCGTCACGGTCGTCGACAGGCGCTCGCTTCGGAAAAAAGCCGCCCTTGGCGCCCGTCGGCACGATGACAGTGTTCTTGACTACCTGCGCCTTCATCAGCCCGAGGACCTCTGTGCGAAAATCCTCGCGACGGTCTGACCAACGTAGCCCACCGCGCGCAATTTCTCCGCCACGCAAATGCACGCCTTCGACTTCAGGCGCATAGACGAATATTTCGAATTTCGGTCGTGGCAGGGGTACTTCCGGAAGGCGGTGTGGGTCCAGCTTGATCGAAATGTAATGTTTCGGCTTGCCGTCTTCTTCGGTTAGGTAGTAGTTCGTACGCAGTGTCGCGCTGATGCCGCCCGCAAATGTAGTCAGGATTCGATCCTCATCGACGTTCTTGGCTTTGGCGACACCCCGGGCAACCGCGGCACATACTGTCTGGAGTTCGCGGCGGCGCCGTGTCCTGAAAATTTTTGGATCGAACTGCAATTCGAATTGCTTGACCAGGAGTTGCACCAGTCCGGAATGGGCGAACAGCACATCCTCCATGTACGCCTGGCTGAACGGCAGCCCCAGTTGCTGAGCATGCTTGGCGTAACAGCGCAGTAACGAAACCTGGCGCCAGTTCAGCCCGGCGCCGATGATCAGTCGATTGAGACCGTCACTTTCTACGGCACCTCGTAACACCGCCATGAAACACTCTTCGAAGGGTGCATCAATAAGTTCCGGATCAACGGCATCACCACTTTCGTGGTGCAAGTGGAAGTCCTGAATCCAGAATGACTGGCCGGACTGCAGCACCGCCTCGTACGGTCTCTCCGAGTGCACATTGACACCCATATGCTCGAGGACTGGTAGTGCATTTGACAGTGCTATTGGTTCGTCCTTGCTGTACACCTTGAAATTCATGTGTCCAGGCTTGGACCCTTGCGCTACGTACAGATCGACGCTACGACCCACATCACCGTTGATCATGTCGTGCATACGCCGAATATCGCCAGAAGCGGCAACAGGGTCGCAATCTTCCTGGTAACCGGCGGGGAAAACGCGACCATATGCCTTGTGAAGTCGACTTCCCTCGTCGGGTCCGAACTGCTGTATTAATTGTTCACGCAGACGGTCGGACCAGGTAATGACCATGTCAGCAATCCGATCTTCGATATTCTGAATACTGATTCGTGGGCGTGCGCCTTCGACCGTGCGAACGATGATGTGCACGCGGGCAAGGGCAGATTCCGATATTTGTACGGCCGAGTCGACCGAAATGCCGTCGAAGGCCTCTTTCAGAAAGGCCTCGACTTGCATGCGTATGGCCGTCGTGTATTTTTCGCGCGGTATATAGACAAGGCATGAGAAAAAACGCCGGAATGTATCGCGGCGAACGAAGAATTTGACGCGTTGCCGATCCTGCAGATTGAGAATGCCGATGGTGGTACGCGTGAGATCCTGGACAGAGCTCTGGAACAGCTCCTCGCGCGGGAAAGTCTCAATGATATGTGATAGCGCTTTGCCACGATGCCCCGACGCATCGACATGTGCGCGCTCGAATATCTTTTCGATCTTGTGACGGAGCAAGGGAATGTTTTTCGGATTTTCGCTGTAGGCGACTGATGTGAGCAGACCAATAAATCGCCGTTCACCGATCGCAATGCCCTTCTTGTCGTAAATTTTAACGCCAACGTAGTCGAGGAAAGCCGAGCGGTGCACGGTCGAACGCGAGTTGGCCTTGGTCAGTATCAACCAGTCCCGTGAGCGCGTCAGACGCCGCATTTCGGCTGTAAATTCAATAGACCTGGCGCCGCGATCATCACGGCTGAGTACGCCGAGCCCGGTGCCTGAGACAGCTTTGAGGAACACCTGCTTGCCCTTTTTAACCAGCGCATATTCGCGGTAGCCGAGAAAAGTGAAATGGTCGTCAGCCAACCAGTCCAGCAGCGCCTGGCTTTCTGAACGCAGCACGGGGTCCGAACCTTTGGGCCCGTTCTCAAGTAGTTCGCGCGATTCAAGCATGCGCTCACGCATTTTCGCCCAGTCTCGAACGGCAAGCCGAACGTCGCCCAGAACCTTCTTTATTTCCTGGTGCAGTACTTTCAATTCGTCGGCATCGGTCACGCGCTCGATCGCAAAGCGGACAAATGATTCGGAGCTGGATCCTTTTTGCGCGGGGCGAGCGATAGCGCTGAGTTGGCCACCGGCATCGCGAACCAGCGAGATGATAGGATGAACCGTTATGTGGACGACCAGATTGTGGCGCAGGACTGCAGCGGCAACCGAGTCGACGAGAAAGGGCATATCGTCATTGACCATCTCGATAATGGTGAAAGTCGATGAATATCCGTGCTTTTCTTCGCTTGGGTTGAAAATGCGCAACAATGCCTGGCCGCGGCGGCGCCTGGCGCCAAATTCGAGGTGGTCGAGGGCGGCACGTGCCATGACTTTTTCATCGCGGCCCTGCAGATCATCCACAGGCACGTCGGCGAAGTATTGCCGCAGGAAATTCCTGATGTGAGATGACTTGGTCAGCGCCTTGGTACGCAGTCGCGATGCGACGATCGCGTCGACAATCTTTTCTTTCATATCGCCAATTCGACGATGTTCTTTAGGCGCCAATTTAGTGCTCCGGCCGGATTTTCCGGCCATAAGATTTGGGTCCCGAAATGGCAGCTGGCATTATACAGAAATCACATTCGAAACAATCTCTTTCCGAGCCGATGAAATGAAAAAACGAAAACTCGAAAAATCCGTCCACACGAATCTGTCGCGGGACGATGACTATACTGGTTATCTGCAGCTGGACAAACTGCTGGACGCGCAATTACCGCTGAGTAACCCGGTACATCACGACGAGATGCTGTTCATCATTCAGCACCAGGTCGCGGAGCTGTGGATCAAGTTGCTGATACATGAGGTGGGAGGTGCAATCGCCCATTTGCGCAAAGATGAATTGCGGCAGGCGGTGAAGAATCTGGCGCGCGTTCGACATATTCAAAGCCAGTTGTACAACCAGTGGCAAGTCCTCGATACGCTGACACCGAGTGAGTACGCCGAGTTTCGACATGTATTCGGCAAAGCATCGGGATTGCAGTCTGCGCAATATCGCATCCTGGAATTCATCTTGGGCAACAAAAGTCACTCGACGATGGTCGTTTACGAACATTTGCCCGAATGGCATGCGAAGCTCGTATCGGCGATGGCAGCACCGAGTCTGTACGAGGAATTCCTGATGTACCTGGCGCGGCGCGGGATGCCCGTACCAAAGCATGTAATTAATCGCGACTTCGGCGAAAACCGCGATGAGGACGACGAGGTCGTCGCCGTATTAAGGACGATCTATGAAAATCGCAGCACACACTGGTCCCGTTATGAAGCCTGCGAGGCGTTGATGGATATCGCCAACAATTTTCAATTCTGGCGCTTCCACCACATGAAGACAGTCGAGCGCATAATCGGTCACAAGGCGGGCAGTGGCGGATCTTCAGGGGTCATGTTCCTGAAAAAGGCGCTGGATATCGAGTTTTTCCCTGAGCTGTTGCGCGTGCGCACGGAAATAGGCAGTTCCGACTAGCTGAACTCAATCGCGAATTACGCCTGATCGAACTATGAGAGTCCGATTTGTCGCGCACGCGCCAAAAGGCGATCCATGATGATATTGAGTTGCTCTACATCTTCTGCGCTGAAATCCTGTAGAAGATCGCGTTCAAACTGCAGCGCCAACGGCGCAATCTCGTCATGCACTCGTCGTCCTTCGTCGGACAGGTTGAGGATCGAACGCCTGCGGTCGGCATCTGCAAACTGGCGATCGATGCGGCCGTTCTTGATCAGTTTCGTAACGGCACGACTGACCGCAACTTTGTCCAACAAAGTGCGCTCGGCCACCTCGACTGCCGACAAGCCGGGGAAGCGGCCAAGAATGGCGATGACACGCCACTCCGGTATGGAAAGATTAAAGCGTTTGTCGTAAACGCTGGCGACCGTACCGCTAACTGTATGGGCCAGTATTGATAATCGGTAGGGCAGAAAGTCTTCGAGAATCAGTTCTTCTTTCATGAAGTCAATCTATCACGCGAGATGCGGCAGGGCGAGATACTCCAGCGACTGCATTTCGATCAGGCGACTGACGGTACGGTCGAACTCGAAACGCAGTCGCACACCGGCATACAGCGCCGCGGCCTCGCTGGCAGCCGAGATGATGAGTTTGACGCGTCGGTCATAGAATTCATCGACCAGTGCGATAAAGCGACGTGCCTGATCGTCCTGTCCAGAGCCCATACGCGGTACGCCGGAAATGATGACGTTCGGATACCAGCGGGCTATTTCGATGTAATCCGCCTGATTGCGAGGCCCTTCGCACAGGCTTTCAAAGTCAAACCAGACCACTCCTTTGGCGCACTTGCGGGCGCGAATTGGCCGGCCGTTAATGTCGAGAGCCTGGTCTTCAGTGACTTGAGTCGAAGCCGACTGATCAAAAAAAATGGTGAACGCTTGCGCAGCGTGTTCATCGTCCGGCGTCAGATAGGTACCGGCTTTCTGCAGCAGGCGCAGACGGTAATCTGTGTCGCCGACCAGATTGATCGTTTTCGTGTGCTGCTTCAGCTGGTCTATGGCCGGCAGAAAACGCTGCCGCTGCAATCCGTCTTTGTAGAGATCATCAGGTTGGGAGTTTGATGTCGCAACAAGTGTCACTCCGCGCCGAAACAGGCCATCGAGCAAACGGCCGAGTATCATCGCGTCGCCGATATCGCTAACGAAGAATTCGTCAAAGCAGAGCACGCGCGTTTCTCTCGCGATGTCTGCAGCGACTCTGTCGAGGGGGTCTTCAATGTCTCCCAGTGACCGCAGCCGATCGTGGATCTCGTGCATCATGCGATGAAAATGAATACGCTTCTTGTTTCCGATCTTCAGGCCCGCATAGAACAGATCCATTAGAAATGTCTTGCCGCGACCGACATCGCCCCAGATATACAGGCCGCGGACGGGATCGTGATTCTGTTCCTGGCCAGGTGTGACGAGACTGTACAGCCTGTGCCAAAGCGGTTTGCGCCGCATCAGCCGCGTCTGCAGTTGTTCAAGTTCAGCAATGACGCGCATCTGACCGGGGTCGCGCACATGACCTTCTCGGCGCAGACTGTCTGCATAAGCGTCACGAATTTTCAATTCTTCCCCTGATCCTGATTATTCGGCAATATTGCGGCTCGGCAAGGTTACAGTGCAGTAACGTCAGTCGCCACAATGGGCGCTGGAATGCCAACAGCTTCAAAGTGAGGAATTGCGCAGATGTCCGAGACGAGCGAGCGCGAGTCGATGGAATTCGATGTCGTCATAGTGGGTGGCGGGCCCGCCGGCCTGGCGGCTGCGTGTCGACTGATGCAACTGGACGAGACCTTGTCCGTCGTCGTGGTCGAAAAAGGCTCTGAGATCGGCGCGCATATCTTGTCAGGCAATATTTTTGAGCCGACGGGACTGAATGAACTGTTTCCCGATTGGCGGGACATGGGTGCTCCGGTCAAGACGGCAGTGCGCGGTGATCGTGTCCATTTCCTGACCAGTCAATCGGGCGCCGTGCCAGTGCCGGGCTTGTTCCTGCCGCGACCGATGCACAACAAAGGCAACTACATAATAAGTCTCGGTCGGCTCTGCCAGTGGCTGGGAGACGAAGCCGAGACGCTGGGCGTCAACGTCTTCCCCGGATTCGCGGCGTCAGAAATCGTGTACGACACGGACGGCCGCGTCATTGGTGTTGCGACCAGTGATATGGGCGTTGGCAAGGATGGCGAGAAAAAAGCGTCATACCAGGCGGGTTATCAATTGCTCGGCAAATACACGATTCTTGCAGAGGGTGTCCACGGCAACCTTGGCCAGCAGGTGATGGCGCAGTTCGATTTGCGTGCGAACGCCGATCCACAGCACTACGGTATCGGCATAAAGGAAGTCTGGGAGGTCGACCCTGAAATTCACGAAGAAGGTCTCGTGGTCCATACGGCAGGCTGGCCACTCGATAACCACACAGAGGGCGGTGGTTTCCTGTATCACGCGTCGAACAACAAAATATTCGCCGGCATGATCGTCGCACTTAATTACAAGAATCCGCATCTGGCGCCTTTCGAAGAATTTCAACGCTGGAAGCTGCACCCGAAAATCCGCAGATACCTGAATGGCGGCAAGCGCATTGCGTACGGCGCGCGCGCCGTGAACAAAGGTGGCATGCAGTCACTGCCCAAACTGGCGTTTCCAGGCGGTATGTTAGTCGGTTGCGATGCGGGGTTTTTGAACGGCGTGAAAATCAAGGGCGCGCATACGGCGATCAAGACAGGCATGCTCGCTGCAGAAAGCGTGCACCGGGCACTGGCGTCCGGTGACAGCGGTCAGTCGGAGCTTGGCGATTATGAGGTAGCCGTCAAGGAGTCATGGGTATACAAGGAGTTGCACCGGGGCCGCAATTTTGGACCGGGCCTGCACAAACTTGGCACGTTCTGGGGGTCGGCCTTTGCGTTTGTCGATCAGAATGTATTCTTCGGTAAGCTGCCGTTCACCTGGCATAACACCGAACCGGATCACGAGTCGCTGCAACAAGCGTCCGCCGCCAAAGTGATCGAGTACCCGAAACCCGACGGCAGGATTACGTTCGATCTATTGTCGTCAGTATTTCTGTCAAGCACGAACCACGAGGAAGACCAGCCCTCGCATCTGCAGCTCAAAGACCCATCCGTGCCGATTGATTTTAACCTGCCCAACTTCGACGAGCCGGCACAACGTTACTGCCCGGCCGGTGTTTACGAAATTGTGGAAGAGGGCGGCGAGAAACGCTTCCAGATCAACGCCCAGAACTGTGTGCACTGCAAGACCTGCGACATCAAGGATCCGCAGCAGAATATCGTCTGGACGGTGCCCGAAGGCGGCGGTGGCCCCAACTACTCGGGCATGTAGATAGGGTCACTGTCCCCCTATCTACCGGGGTTGCATCCGGATCGCGCCGTCGACGCGGATCGTCTCGCCGTTAACCATCGCATTGCCATAAATGAACGCGACGGTGTCCGCATACTCTTCCGGCCGTCCAAGGCGTGGCGGGAAAGGTACCTGCTTGCCGAGTGATGCCTGTACTTCTTCAGACATCCCGGCCAGCATGGGTGTCATGAATATGCCCGGTGCAATGGTGTTGACACGAATGCCGAATTGCGCGAACTCGCGAGCCAATGGCAGCATCATGCCGACGATGCCGCCTTTTGAGGCGGAATAGGCTGCCTGCCCGATCTGGCCCTCAAACGCCGCCACTGACGCGGTGCTGATAACGACGCCGCGTTCGCCGTTGTCATTGGCATCATTGAGTTGCATGATCGCCGCGGACTCTTTGGTGACGATGTAGGAGCCAACCAGGTTCACCTGGATAACACGGTTGAAATTCTCCGCAGGCCAGGGGCCGTCGCGACCCAGGGTACGGCCGGCTGTTGCGATGCCGGCACAGTTCACGGTGAGCGTGATGCCATGCATAAATTCGTTGGCTTGCTGGACCGCACTTTTTACGGCGGTTTCGTTCGTCACGTCTGTCTGTATGAATGTCGCCCGCTCGCCGAGTTGCTCGGCGCTGGCGTTACCTTGCTCTTCATTGACATCGAGCAGGGCAGCATGTCCTCCAGCATCAATGACACGTTGCGCGGTGGCGAGTCCGAGTCCGGACGCGCCGCCTGAAATGATTGCTTTCGCGCTTGCGAGATCCATTTAGGTTTCCTTAGCTTCGATTGATTTCAATACCGATCGCGACGGCTTCGCCGCCGCCTATGCACAGTGCTGCAATGCCACGATTCAGTTTGCGCGCGCGTAATGCATGCAACAGTGTGACGATGATCCTCGCGCCGGTTGCACCGATCGGATGTCCAAGAGCGCACGCTCCGCCGTTGACGTTGACCTTCGCGTGGTCGAGGCCGACGTCGGCGATCGCTGCCATTGTCACGCAGGCAAATGCTTCGTTGATTTCGTAGAGATCCACGTTATCCGGGTCCCAGCCCAGCTTTTGATGCAATGCCCTGATCGCGAATACTGGCGCTGTCGTAAACCATTCGGGCTCGTGGGCGAAGCCGGAATGGCCAACAATTGTTGCGAGTGGCTCGAGGCCGCGCTGCTTCGCGTCACCGGCGCTCATCAGCATCAGTGCGGCAGCACCGTCCGAAATAGATGATGAACTGGCCGCTGTTACCGTGCCGTCCGTCGCAAAGGCTGGACGCAGCGTCGGAATTTTCTCGAGGCTGGCCACGCCGGGCCCCTCGTCCTCGCTCACAGTGATCTCTCCCTGACGTGTCTTTGTCGTAACGGGAGAAATCTCGGCCGCAAATGCACCGTTCGCGATGGCATTACGTGCGCGCGTGACCGATTCAATCGCGAACGCATCCTGATCTTCGCGGCTAAACGAATATTTCTGCGCAGTTGCTTCGGCGAAATGGCCCATCATGTTGCCGTCGTAAGGGTTTTGCAGGCCATCGAAAAACATGTGATCCAGCACCTGCTGGTGACCCATGCGATAGCCGCTGCGCGCCTTGGGCATCAGATAGGGGGCATTGCTCATCGATTCCATGCCGCCTGCCACGACGATGCCGGCGCTGCCAACTTTGATCAGGTCGTGCGCAATCGTTGTCGCCTTCATACCTGAGCCGCAGACCTTGTTGAGCGTTGTGCAGCCGGCGCGCAATGAAATGCCCGCACCGATGGCTGCCTGCCGTGCCGGTGCTTGACCGACTCCCGCGGGCAATACGCAGCCCATCAGCACCTCGTCGATCGCATCGGCGTCAATGTCCGTATCCGCCACGCAGGCACGCATGGCGGTCGCTGCCAGGTCCGGGCTCTGAACATTGGCCAGAGATCCCTGAAACGCGCCCAGCGGCGTGCGTCGTGCGGCCACGATGACCACCGTATCGGCAACGGCATCAGAACTCATTGGTTTGGCCTCCGGCAGGCGAATAGCAAAATGGGTGCGCTACTTTAAAGCAAATCAGGCTCGTCGAGAACCGCCAGTATGCGTTGTCTGGCCAGCTCTGACAGCGTCTTGTTGTCACTGAAGCCGTCGTCTCCAGGCGCGATCGCGGGCAAGATATCGATAGTCAGGTCTGTGCGTCTGGGCAGTAAACGGCCGGAGGGCAGCATGTCCCGGGCACCGGATATTGCAATGGGCACAACCGGCAAGGCGCCCTTGATGGCAGCGACGAAGGCACCGGCACGGAAGCGCCCGATACCCGGTTCCTTGATAAAAGTCCCCTCCGGGAAGAAAGCAAGCGATTCGCCGCCTACGGCTGCTTTGACGATCTGCCGGGCATCTCTGGAACTGCCGCTTATCTCGTTGCGCTCAACGAACTTCGATCCTGCGCGGCGCAGCAGGAAGTGTGCGACCGGAATAGCCCGCATTTCACCCTTGATGACAAAGCTGAATCGCGGCGGCAAATAACCCTTGAGCAATATGCCGTCCAGGTTGCTCGCGTGGTTGGCGACGACGATGCAGTTGTCCACGGGCAGGTTGTCCAATCCACGAACAATGACGCGTACCCGGGTCATGACGAAGGGTGCTTTGGCCGCCGCCGCTATCAGGCGTCTCCTGCGCTCCGGCCCCGGCACGACGGCTGCGACGACCAGTGCGAACAAGATGGCCAGGGCGAAGGACAACCAGCCCCAAATGCCCCAGAGCACAGCAGCAGCGCGTGTGACGCAGTTCACTTTATGTTAACGCCTTCTGCATTTTGTGATAGCGGTCACATCGTGCCCCGGGTGTCGTCAGCATACTCATAAACCTTGGAAAATCCGTCGCTTGGCGATGCATCGGCACAATTTCGGGGTGGACTGATACAAAGATCCGGTTTTCGGAACGGCGTATGCTAACAGTCTGCGCGCCCGGTTGGGATAGTGATTTGCATTGCCGCAAAGGATTGCGCGGCAGACAGAAGTTGGAAGTTATGGGTAGCAGTAACAAACTGGATACACCGGAGTCACCGTATGTCGCAAGCTCTAAAGAGCTGATCGACCGTTTTCTTGATGCGATCTGGATGGAGCGTGGGCTGTCGCAAAATACGCTCGGCGCCTATCGTGCCGATCTGATGACGCTGGGTCGGGGATTGTCCGAGAACAACAAGACGATCGACAATGCCGACAAAGCCGACTTACTCGAATTTATCGCCGGCCGCGTTGAAAGTGGTGCCAAACCACGCTCAACTGCACGCCAATTGTCGAGCTTCCGCCGCTTTTTCCGTTACATAATGCGCGAGGGCATGCGCGATACCGATCCGACCGCTGATATAGCAATGCCGCGTATCGGCCGTTCGCTACCCATGACCTTGTCAGAAGACGAGGTCGATTCGTTGCTGAACGCGCCGAACACCGACGAACCACTGGGTCATCGTGACCGGGCTATGCTCGAGTTGTTGTACGCGACAGGTCTCAGGGTATCGGAACTCATCAATATCAAACAGTCGGAAATCAACTTCAACCAGGGCGTTCTGCGCATCATAGGCAAAGGTGATCGCGAACGTCTGATTCCGCTGGGCGAAGAATCGCAAATGTGGCTCAAGGAATTCATCAATGGGCCGCGCATGGAGATTCTCCTCGAGCGTCAGACAGACTACCTGTTTCCGACGCGCCGTGGCGATCGCATGACGCGCCAGGCGTTTTGGCACATCATCAAGCGCTATGCGCAGAAAGCCGGTGTGCGCCAGAAGATGTCGCCGCACAGCTTGCGCCATGCGTTCGCGACACACCTGCTGAACCGTGGTGCCGATCTTCGCGTTGTCCAGATGTTGCTGGGCCACAGCGACCTGTCAACCACGCAGATTTACACGCATGTCGCCCGTGAGCGGCTTAAGACCTTGCACGGCGAACATCACCCGCGCGGCTGACGCGTTTCCGGAGTGGGGCGGCTCTGCTAAGCTTGCCGATTGTCACGGAACCGGCTGCGTCTAAATGGGTCCACACTAGTGGCATGACGCCTTTCAGGAAGCAAGTCGAATGAATAGCAAATCTCACACACCGCTGACGTTGCTGGCAACGTTGGCAATTTTCTGTTTTTGTGCGGGTGCAGCCTGTGCTGCCGACGACGCGTCACTTGAGACAGTGCGTGCCAGAATTGCTGAGGTTTTCCCGGAAATTGAACCGGAATACATCCACGCCAGCCCTATCGAAGGTTGGTATATGGTGCAAAAGGGTTCGATCGTTGCCTATATTTCCGCAGATGGTCGCTACCTGTTGCAAGGTGATCTGATCGACCTGGATAACAATGTCAACCTCACCGAACAGAGCCGTACCATGGCACGCCGCGAACTCATAGCGTCAGTCGACGACGATCAGTTCATTGCGTTTACGCCATCCGATGTCAAATTTACCGTGACTGTGTTTACAGACGTGGACTGCACCTATTGTCGCAAGTTGCACAGTCAGATTGACGACTACCTTGCTCAGGGTATCGAGGTGCGTTATCTGCTTTATCCGCGTAACGGCCCGGCGTCGCGCTCGTGGAGTACTTCGGAAGACGTTTGGTGTGCGCGAGATCGCAACCAGGCGCTGACCGACGCAAAGCTGGATCGCGGCTTCGAAACTCAGAAATGCGACTCGTCTGCGGTGACGGAGCATTACATGCTCGGACAGGACGTTGGTTTGACCGGTACGCCGGCAATCATCTTCGCAGACGGTACTCTGGTCAGCGGTTATCTTCCGCCGGCAACGCTCAGCGCGAGACTGCAGCAGCAAGCCGCAGACTAGCACCTGACTGCAAAGCGGTTGTCAGGAGTGTGAACGCCGTAGTTCGTGAAAGTGCACGCCGTGATTGGTGCCACGATCCTCGAAAAATTTCTTTAGTGCGAATCGACCACTCTTGAATGCAAGATCGTCCCAGGGAATTTCTTCTTCGCTGAACAGTTGAGTTTCGAGACTTTCTTCGCCGACGCCGTAATCACCGATCAACTTGCCCGTGAAAAACAAATGCACCTGTCCTGCGTCGATGATATCGACTGACGCAAACAAGTGGCCCATCTCGACGGTCGCGCAGGCCTCCTCGAGTGTCTCGCGGGCTGCACCGTTCGCCAGAGTCTCACCCAGTTCCATGAAACCCGCCGGCACGGTCCAGTAACCGTAGCGCGGCTCAATCGCGCGTTTGCACAACAGCACCTTGCCGTTACATTCGACCACGCAGCCGACGACAATCAGGGGGTTCTGGTAATGCACCTGGCCGCATTTGTCGCAGATTGCACGTTCGCGGTTGTCGTCTTTCGGAATTTTTCGGCTTATCGAGCCACCACAGGTCGGGCAATAATTCATCGTTTCAACTGCATCCATGATGGTGCCGGGAGCGGGAATCGAACCCGCACTTCCGAAGAAACCGGATCTTGAACTCGATTCCGGGCCGCCGCAACGGTACTAGACAGAACTAGAATTCACAAGATTAGGTGTATTGGTGCATTCTCTTGTCATTGGGGTCAATCTAGTTAGCGAAAATACTGCGTGGAGCGCTGCGCGGAACGGATCGTTCAATCCATTTCGTGAGAATTTTTGCTATGTCCGCTTTACTCTAGAAAGCGGACTCCGACAATCGGCCGAATTTTCTTCTTTTGATGACGTAGGCTGTACTCTATGCGGTGGACTACATTGGACAGATTTCTGTTGAGCTAGCGCATGCACTCGGAATTAGACCGGAAAAACGTCGAACGCAATTGAATTAGGAGTATTGAGTTTGGGTCCGCAAGACGGTTATGCCAGTGTTGATGGTAAAAGAATGCCGCTGGATGAGGGCACCGTTTCCATTACGGATCGTGGCTTTTTATATGGTGATTCGGTTTACGAGGTATTCCGTACCTACAACGGGGTACCCTTTTTAGGTGCCGAGCATTGGCAGAGGCTGCTGCGTTCAGCGAGCCTGATAAGTATGCGTATCAGTGATTCGATGCAGGAATTGCATGCAGAGGTTGCCCGCACGACAGCAGATTGGCACAAGAACGGCGGCACCGGTGATGCATACGTTCGGTATACTTACACACGTGGCGATGGATCAATGGATCTCTACCCAGCGCCTGACCTGCTGCCTCTCCGTGTCATCATTGTGAAGACGATACCCGAATGGCCTGCACATCATTACAGTGAAGGACTGACGCTTGCGATAACGTCCGTTCGACGCAATTCGATTGACGCTCTGAATCCATGTGTCAAGGGTGGCAACTACCTCAACAATGTTCTGGGTGTCCTTGAAGCTCGAGAACTCGGTGCGGAGGATTGCCTGATGTTGAATCAGAAGCAATATCTTACTGAGGCCTCCAACAGTAATGTTCTCTTCGTGATCAATGAAGGTGTGCAGACACCCTCTGTTGAATCCGGAATCCTTAGCGGCTTGACGAAGGGTGTAGTTTCAGAGCTTTGTATCTCTGCAGGAATATCCTTTGACGAGACTTTGCTTTCTGTCAATCACATACGTTCCGCAACGGAATGCTTTGTTACAAGTGCTACTCGCGAAATTATTCCGGTAAAGAGCCTACGGCTTGAGGACGGAACATTGATTAGGTTTCCGATGGGCGGCGGCAGCATTACACGAATGTTGCGTTCCTCATACAAGGACTATGTGAATCGCTACGTGCAAGAGAATAATGACAGCCGTTTGTTTTAACCAAGGGTTCTCCGGCGAGAGCTCGATACGGGATTCAGAAAACACAATAGACTGTATCTCGACGATTCACCGGACGGCTGGCTGCAATATTTGAACGACCGCAATACACCTGCGGTCTCAACCGATCGATGCAACACATTCATTAAACTTTTCTGCCGGCGAGTAAAAACCTAATGTTTTTCGTGGTCGGTCGTTTAGCTGACAAGCGACATTATTCAGATGTCTCTGCGAGTGTAC
>JACZTO010000007.1:11441-67089 GCA_022573655.1 Pseudomonadota bacterium | reverse complement strand
ATATCGCGTACTACGAATTAGTCGCTGTCACCGACTTCTCGAATTCAACGTGACTGGAAATTGGTGCCAATTTCGTCATTTTTCAACAGGCTGCTAGTAGTCGTGCAAGGCCAACTGTAGTGATAAAACCCACGGTAATTTTTGCCGGTACGCCGGAGTTTGCGCTTAAATCGCTGGCCGCACTGGTCGAATCAGGTGTGGTGCCGGTCGCAGTTCTGACTCAGCCGGATCGGCCCGCCGGGCGCGGTAAGCGTATGACTGCGAGCCCGGTGAAAGAATTTGCGACACAACAGGGTATTGCGGTTATGCAGCCGCTCACATTACGCGACGAGACGGTCGTTGCCGAATTGGTAGCCCTGCAACCGGATTTTATCATCGTCGCAGCATACGGACTTATCCTGCCGCAGGAGGTTCTCGATATTCCGCTGCACGGCTGCCTTAATGTGCATGCGTCGCTGTTGCCGCGCTGGCGGGGGGCGGCGCCGATACAGGCCGCGATCCTGTCCGGCGACGCGTCGACCGGTATCAGCCTCATGGCGATGACGGCGGGACTGGACAGCGGGCCAGTGTATTGCTCGGCGTCAATCACAATCGAGGAAAATGAAACGGCTGGCGAGTTGCACGAGCGACTTGCGGCGCTCGGCGGCAGCCTGCTTGTCGAGAGTCTCGACGCTTTAACGGCGGGACGCATGTCAGCCTCTGACCAGGACGAAGAGCAGGTAACGAATGCCGGGAAAATTCAAAAGCAGGATGCGCGGCTGGACTGGGCCCTGTCAGCCGATGACTTACAACGCCGTGTGCGCGCTTACAACCCTGAACCTGGCGCATTTTTCTTCCTGAACGATGCTGCGACAGGAGGGGTACGTGGACACGACAACCTGCGTGTGAAGTGCTGGGTTGCGCGCGCTGTTGCAGACATACAGGCGCCGCCGGGCACCGTGGCCGAGTGCAGTAGCGATGTGTTGTTGATTGCGTGTGGCAATGGTGGCCTGCAACTCGAGTCTGTGCAGCTGCCCGGCAAGCGGCGCATAAAGGCGCAGGAGTTGGTTGCGCAGATCGATCTTCGCGGCAAGCGACTGCCGGCCTGACGCCAATGAGCAACGCCGGGGCGAAAGTAAGGGCAGTGGCCGCCGAAATCGTCGATGCGGTTGTATCAGGTGGCCAGTCTCTGGATGCCGCGCTCGTCGAGAATGAGAGTCGGGTCGCACATGATGATCGCTCGCTGCTGCGGCTGCTTAGTTTCGGGGTGTTGCGTCACCACTGGCAGCTGCAAGACTGGGCATGTCGATTGCTTACGCAACCACTGAAACGTCGTGACAGAGTGGTCAATGCGCTGCTGGCCGTCGGGCTGTACCAACTTGTCAGCACGCGCATTCCCGATCACGCTGTTGTTTCCCAGACAGTCGAGGCGACGCGGCAATTGCGCCGCCCCAAGCTTGCCGGGCTAATGAACGCCTGCCTGCGCCGATTCATGCGCGAGGACATGGCGGCAACCGCAGCAGAAGATGAAACGGCCCACTGGAATCATCCGCAGTGGATGATCGACCGCCTGAAAACAGACTGGCCCGAGGACTGGCAGGCGATACTCAGCGCAAACAATGAGCGCGCACCCATGTGGTTACGCGCAAATGCGGCGCGCCAGTCGGCTGCCGACTACGTCAAAAAGCTCGCCGCCGCAGACATAGCAGCAGAGCTCTTACCAGGTGTGCCCGATGCGGTGCGCCTTGCAGAACCAATATCGGTGGACGCACTGCCCGGATTTGTCGACGGTGACGTGTCTGTACAGGATGCGGCGGCTCAGATAGCAGGTAGATGGCTGTTGGCGGACCTGCGGGGTCGCCTGCTGGATGCTTGTGCAGCTCCGGGCGGAAAGAGCGGGCACTTGTTGGAGATCGGGGGCGACGCCGTGACGCTGGTCGCCGTCGATCGTGACCCGTCGCGTATCGCCGGTATCTCGGAAAATCTTGCGCGTATCGGTCGCGATGCAACCATTATTGCTGCCGACGCATCGAAACCAGAGGAGTGGTGGGATGGCGCGCTATTTGACGGCATCCTGCTCGATGCTCCTTGCTCGGCGAGTGGCGTAATTCGACGTCATCCGGACATCAAATTGCTGCGCCGGGAGAGTGACCTTGAAGGACTGTCTGCTCTGCAGGAAAACCTGCTACGGGCTCTCTGGCTCCTTCTCGCTCCGGGCGGAAGGCTGCTTTACGTCACTTGCTCAGTCATTGCAGCGGAGAACGAAGAGTTGGTTGGACGATTTCTAAGGGACCACGGCGATGCGCTGGAGAACAGTGTGTTGCCAAATAACAACATCCGCGATCTAATGCGGAGAAAGGTGTGTGGTTACCAGATTTTGCCTGGATCGGCAGATATGGACGGTTTTTATTACGCATGCCTGGAAAAGAAAAAAATCTGACAAAGGACTCTTGGGAAAACGATGTCCGCACCATCTGAAATGGAACGCTTGAGTCTGCCGGGCCGCGCTTTGCTCGTGATTTTGGCTGTGCTCACGCTCAGCACGGGACTGGCACAGGAAAGTATCGAACGGGAGGGCTATTTTGAGGTTCGCTCTGCGTCTACACGGCCGATCAATGGCGTGCACACGCTCGATGCCCGCTTGCAACTCGTACTGAGCAGCGAAGCACTTGCAGCACTGGCAAGCGGTGTGACGTTGTCCATTGAGCTGCAGATGCAGGTCATTCGCGTACGCCGCTTCCTGATAGATGACGTTGAGGCTGAACTCGCTATCCGCTACCAACTGGAGTACCGACCCCTCAGTCAGCGCTACATCGTCAGAAACCTGAACAGCGGCAATCAAGATTCCTTCGCAACGCTCTACTCCGCGCTAAACAATCTGGGTCGTATCCAGGGATTGCCCGTCATCGATGATGCCTTGCTCTCGCCAGACAGACCCTATCGTTTGCGCTTGCGGGCGATGCTCAATACGCAGGAATATCCGCTGATTTTGCGCATGCTGTTTTTTTGGCGTGGCCAGTGGCAGTTACAGAGCGAATGGTTCGAATGGTCACTCGAACGATAAAACGCACGATCTACTCGTTGATGGGCGCGCTCGGCGTCATCTTGTCGCTTGCCGCATTATTTTTACTCACGGAGACGGTGCAGAAGTCCGATGACTTTGACCGCCTGCAAGACATCATTCTCGCTATCAATATTGCGGGCAGTGTTTTGCTCATCGCATTGCTCATTGGCAACCTCTCGCGCCTGCTACGCGACTACCGACAAAATGTTCCGGGCGCCAAGCTTAAAGCACGAATGGTTGGCATGTTTGTCGGCCTGGCGATGCTGCCTCTGCTTGTCGTGTTCTATTTCTCCACGCAGTTTATTAATCGTGGCATTGATAGCTGGTTTAACGTGCAGGTGGAAGAGGGTCTCGAGAACGCACTGGCGCTGAGCCGCGCGGCAATCGAGCAGCAGAAACGGCAAAGTCTATATGCCACCACGCAAGTCGCGAAGCGGCTGGCGCTCGTGAGCGACCGGCAGTTGGTTTTCGAACTCGGCTTGTTGCGACGAGAGAGCGGTGCAAGTGAAATGACACTGTACGGCCCCAACAACACGATTCTCGCGACCAGCTCCGACAGTTCCGCGGGGACTATGCCAGTGCCGATGACCGAAGAAATCGCGCTGCTGATGCAGCAAGACCGGCCATTTGTAAGTCTTGAGACATTGAGTACAGGCAATGCCGAGATTCGCACGGCTATCGTGTTCATTCATCGCTACGCGCGGACTCAAGAGGCCAGGGTGATTCAGGCGCACTTTCCGGTTACCGAGCGTCTGGGTCGAATGGTCAGTAGTGTCGAGAATTCTTATTCCGAGTACCAACAGTTATTATTTTTTCGAGAAGACCTGAAGGATTTATTGACGCTTACTCTGGGATTCGTATTACTTCTCAGCTTGCTCGCTGCTATCTACGGGGCGTTCGTGTTGTCACGCCGGCTGGTTGCCCCGATCCAGGATCTCGTGGCCGGCACGCTCGCGGTTGCCGAAGGTGACTTCGATACTCTGTTGCCGACGCCATCACGGGACGAAATTGGTTTCCTGGTCAGCTCGTTCAACGACATGACACAGCGCCTTGCGACTGCGCGGCGCGAAGCCAGTCTCAACCAGGCACTAGTCGAGTCTGAGCGCAGGAACCTGGAGGTAATTCTTGCGCGCTTGTCGACTGGCGTGCTGGCACTGGAAGCCGACCTCAGGATACGCACTGCAAACCAGGCGTCGGGCGCGATCCTTGGCGTGGATCTCGAAAGTCGCGCCGGTGAATCATTACACGACGTGGCGAGCGGCATGCCTTTGCTGCAGCAGTTCGTCGATGTTGCCTGCGTACATCTCGATGCGGGTGAAACCGAATGGCGTGAACAAATTGTGTTGCGCGGTGATGTCGGTCGCAGGGTATTGAGTTGCGCTTGTACGACGCTGCCCGGCGATGAGGATCATGCGGCCGGCTACGTCATGGTTTTCGACGACATTACGGCGTTGTTGCAGGCACAGCGAGATGCTGCCTGGGGCGAGGTTGCGAGACGTCTTGCGCACGAAATCAAGAATCCACTTACGCCTATTCAGCTCTCGGCTGAGCGGCTGCGCCGAAAATACCTGAAAACAATGGACAAGGACGAGGCGCAGATTCTCGATCGTGCGACGCACACCATCGTGCAGCAGGTGGAGGCTATGAAGGAAATGGTCAACGCGTTCAGCGACTACGCAAGAGCGCCGGATATGGATATTAGTCATTTTGATCTCGATAAACTCGCGCATGAAGTCATCGATCTGTATCGCGCGCAGGAAAGCGATGTCGAGATCGTACTGACCTCCGACCCGACTATGGCCATGTTCGAAGCCGACATGGGTCGCGTGCGCCAGATACTGCACAACCTAATCAGGAATGCTGTCGAGGCCCTGGAAAATTCGCAAGGCGGGCGCATCGACGTGCAAGTTGGCGGCGCCGAAATTGACGGCGTTCAAATGATTCAGATCAGGGTCGAAGATAACGGACCGGGATTCAAGACCGGTTCGGTCAGTCAAGTCTTCGATCCGTATGTAACGACGAAACCCAAGGGAACTGGCCTGGGTCTCGCGATTGTTAAGAAACTTGTGGAAGAACACGTGGGCACAATTCGTGCCAGTAATCGCACCGATGGCGGAGCAATGATTAGCATCCGCATGCCGATTAACGAGGCCGCCAGGGAAGCGATGATCGCCAAGGCGTTGGGAAGAGGCGATAACAGGAGGGAAGAGGCATGAGCAATCCTCATGTTTTAGTAGTTGACGACGAAGCAGATATCCGGGTGCTGATTCAGGATATCCTGGCAGATGAAGGATACGGTGTGACAGCGGCGGCGAATGCCGAAGAAGCACGCGCCGCACGAGCGGCGGCCAAGTTTGAACTCATATTGCTTGATATCTGGATGCCGGATACGGATGGCATAACTTTGTTGCGTGAGTGGTCGGATAGTGGCGAACTGAACTGTCCCGTGGTCATTATGTCTGGCCACGGTACTGTTGATGCTGCGGTGGAGGCAACGCGACTCGGCGCATTCGATTTCATCGAAAAGCCGTTGTCACTCGCGAAGTTGCTGCGCACTGTCGAGGCGGCGCTTGAGTCAGCCGGCAGGCAGACCAGGGCGGCCCGTAGCTTGCTACCATCTTTGCTCGCGCCAGTTGGACGTAGTGACCTCATGAAAGCGCTGCGCGAACGTGTGCAGCAGTATGCTCGTCACGATGGCTCGGTATTGCTCAGCGGTGAGACGGGTACTGGGCGCGGTGCGTTCGCGCGTTATTTGCACGCACTCAGCGGTCGCGCTGACGAGCCGCTGATCAACCTTACTGCAGCATCCATAACCGAAAGCAATTTCGAGGAACAGATACTCGGGAGCGAGAAGAACGGCGAGGTCATTATGGGTGCATTTGAGCGGGCGTCCGGAGGCACGCTGGTCGTCGACGAGTTATCGGATTTAACTGAGGCTGCCCAGAAAGTGTTGTTGGGTGCGATCCAGGATGGACAATTCACGCGCGTCGGCGCAGCCGCGCCGGTGAAGATTGACGCACGCATAGTGGCGACCGTCAGCGCAGACTACGAGGCACTAATCGAGAAAGGGAAGTTGCGCCGCGATCTGGTGTCGCATCTCAGTGTGCTCAGCCTGCGTGTGCCGCCACTGCGCGAGTACTCGGAGGATGTGCCCGAACTCATTGCCTATTATGTAGATAAGCTCGTTGACTCCGAGGGCTTGACGTTCCGCCGATTCAGCGTTGCGGCGCAGAATCGCCTGCGCAATTACCCTTGGCCGGATAATGTCCGTGAGCTAAAAAGTCTGGTGCGCCGGTTGCTGTTAGTCGGCAGCAGCGAGGACATCGCGCTTGACGAAGTTGAAGCAGAGATAAGCGCCGCTGCACCGGTTAACGAGCCGCTCGTCAAGCAGGACTTGCTGGCTCTGCCGCTGCGTGAAGCTCGCGAGCAATTCGAACGCGCCTACTTGCAACAGCAGCTCGTATTGTGCGATGGCAAGGTAGGGCAGCTGGCAAAACGTGTAGGCATGGAGAGGACACACTTGTACCGTAAACTCAGATCGCTAGGTGTCGATTTCAGGTCAGTCGGTTCGGGTGACGCGTAGGAGCACCCACATGGGCATAAACGTGCGATCAGGTTAGGGGGACAGAGGTTAGGGGGACAGTGACCCTAACTACCGATGAAGGTCCCCGCCCCTTAAGTTAGGGTCACTGTCCCCCTAACTAAGTTAGGGTCACTGTCCCCCTAACTCCAGCACATGCGGTTTTATCGGCGGTCGTGCTACAGGCAGTAATCGACCGTCAGGAAGAAACTGAACTCCTGGCTCACCGAAGTCCCTGATACTCAGGCCGCGTATCAGCTTCAACGCGCGCTGTTCGGCATCGATACTGGGTCCCGCCGGTCGAATTTGAACAGTCGATATTATTTCGCCTGCGATGAAAGCGCCGTTGCCGTCGAGTATTACTGACAGGATAGGGGCGATACCCCTGATGCCCGCCACGCTAATACCGTAATAAGTCGCGAAATTGCCAAGACTATAGGCGATCAGACGATCCTTGTAGCGCTCAATACCGCGCACCACATGTGGGCCATGGCCGATAACCAGGTCGGCGCCGGCGTCGACAACGCCGCGCGCGAACCAGACCACGTCGCCACGTGGTTCTTCGTAATATTCTTCCTCGGCAAATGGAATTCTTGTGGCGTCCACGCCTTCAGCGCCACCATGAAACGAAACGACAACGATGTCGTGTGAATCGGCAAATCTTGCCACGGTTTCGAATGCGAGCTCGTAGTCGAGCAACAAGTTCGAGTTCTTCGTGACGGCATAAGCGAGAAACGCAACCCGCAGGTCGTTGCGCGCAATGCTTGCGAAGTCGTCGACGCGACCGGAATGATTCATACCCGCGTTTGCGATTGCCACCATGCTGCTTGTGCGACCATCTTCGTCGAAGTCGCGCGCGTGATTGTTGGCGAGACTGAGAATGTCGAAACCTGCCGCGCGATAGTGTTCGGCGTAACGTGTCGGCGAGCGGAACAAGAAACAGGCACTCGGGTTGCTGCAAGCCTTACCGGGGGTACCCCCATCGACAAGAACGCCTTCGAGGTTACCGAAGGTAATGTCGGCGGAAGACAGGAACGGCGTTACCTCCGCAAGAAAACTGTCGCCGTCATCATCCGGGAGGTGATTCTCCGGGTAGTCCGTGCCGAGCATCATATCGCCAACCGCAGCGATGCTGATGCGCATGGCCGATTTGGTCGGGCCTGGCGGTGGTACGGGTGCGGGAGTTACGACTGGCGCAGGCGCCGCTTCCGGCATTGCTTCTTGTTGCGGTGGCGTCGCACAGGCTGCAATTTGCAGCATCGCCACTGCGAAAAAAAACTGCGGGAACCTTGTTGGTCCACTAGTCACCGAGGCGAATACGAAGGACGTCGATCTTGGCTGCACGCAAACGGCTGCGTAACATGTTCAATTCGTCCAGTTCTTCGATGGGCCCGATATACACGCGGTAATAATCCCGCTCGTTAACTCGCGCTTGTTGCACGCGCGATACGATGCCATGTAAGGCGAGCTCCGCGCGTCGTCGATCGGCGTCGCCATGAGTGGAAAAAGACCCGGCCTGCAAAATATATACACCAGGTTCTACGATGGCCTGCGGCTCAACGTCGGCATTGACGTCAGGCTCGTCGTCGGCAATGATAATTTCGAAGGCGGGGAGCATGTCGTAAAAGTCGAAGCGACTCTTGGGAAGTTCCATAGTGTCAGTCGTTGCAGGTTGTTTCGCAGTGAACTCGCCGTTGTCATCCAGTGACGTTTGCAATTCAGGCTCTTGCGCCGGCGTACGGTCTTTGACGTAGACGGCGAACGCCACTGAAAGGCCGATAGCCAGGCCAAAGCACAGCCAAACCCACCCCGGGTAATCGTCGCGTTTCTTGCTGCGGCTGGAGCGCCTTCTCCTGCGTTTGGCCATTACATTTTTTCCGGGGCAGAGACGCCGAGTATGGTGAGTCCGTTTGCGACAATAACTTGCGCGGCAGCAATCAGATACAAACGGGCATCACGGAGGTCGGCGTCATCAACTATGAACGCGTGGGCGTTGTAATAGGTATGAAAGTCATTCGCCAAATCACGCAGGTAGTGTACGAGGTGCTGCGGCGCTCGGTTGTTCGCGGATAGCTCAAGCACCTCGGGATAACGGCTCAACGAGGTCATTAGTGCCTTTTCCTGTGCCTGAACCAGCAGCTCAAGCTGTGCTCGGCCATTACTCTGATTCCATTGCAGCGATTTCTCTGCCAGTTGGCGGAACACACTCGCGATGCGCGCATGTGCGTATTGAATATAGTAAACCGGGTTGTCGCTGGACTGGGATTTGGCAACGTCGAGATCGAAATCCAGGTGTTGGTCGTTGGAGCGCGATACATAGTAGAAACGAGCGGCATCGTTGCCGACTTCGGCACGCAGCTGGCGCAAGGTATCGAACTCGCCCGAGCGAGTGGACATTTGCATTTTCTTGCCGCCGCGGTACAGGATTACAAACTGTACGAGCTCGATTTCCATATCGTCGCTCTCATATCCCATTGCATCGAGGCCGGCACGGACGCGGGCCATGTAACCGTGATGATCGGCACCGAGTATGTCGATCAGGTAGTCGAAGCCACGTTCGCGCTTGTCGAAGTGATACGCGATGTCCGATGCGAAATAGGTCTTGGCGCCGTTCTCACGGACAACAACGCGATCTTTCTCATCGCCGTAGTCGGTCGCGCGAAACCAGGTCGCGCCATCTTTCTTGTAAAGTATGCCGCGTTTTTCGAGCACGGTCAGGGCCTCGTCGATGCGGCCGGACTTCGCCAGGCTTTGTTCCGAGTACCAGTTGTCGAACGTAACGCCAAATTCCTTTAGGTCATCCTCGATATCCACACGAATGGACTCGAGCGATTGCTGGCGAATGTGATCGAAACCGTCGCTGCCCTGCAATTTCTTGGCTGTTGCTATGAGCGCATCGATGTAAGTTTCCTTGTCGCCGTCCGGTGCATCGGGTGGCAGGCCATCGAGCACATCCGCGGCGCTGGGAACCACTAAATCCACGGTATCGATAATGCCCGCCATGTCGCGAATGTAGTCGCCGCGATAGCCGCCTTGCGGAAAGGGAACGTCGACGCCATTGATTTGCAGCCATCGCAACCAGACGCTCGCGCCAAGAATATCCATTTGGCGGCCAGCGTCATTGACGTAGTACTCGCGAATCACCGGGTACCCGGCGGCTGCAAGCAGATTGCCGACGGTTGCACCGAATGCGGCGAGCCGGCCGTGGCCGACATGCAACGGCCCGGTAGGGTTTGCCGAGACGAATTCCAGCAATATCTTCGGCCCTTCCTTAAGTGGCTGCCGACCATAGTCTGCGCCCTTGCGGAGAGCGGTTTCCAACTCGACATGGAAAGCTGTTGGACTGAGGTAAAAGTTAATGAACCCGGGCCCTGCGATCTCGACTTTGTCGATCTCATGACTATCGCCCAGTGCGGCGACAATACTCGCGGCGATCTCTCGCGGGTTCTTTCGTGCGGCCTTGGCAAGTCGCATGGCGATATTGCTCGCAAAGTCACCGTGACTGGCATCTCGCGTACGCTCGACCGTACTTTCGATCGCAAGTTTGCGTGCAGCCTCGGCGAGCTCCGGTAGCTCGGCAAGCGCATCTTGAACGAGTGTCGCTACAATGTGTTTCATGCGCTGTCTAGCCTG
The DNA here is from genome assembly GCA_022573655.1 of Pseudomonadota bacterium. GTDB lineage: Bacteria > Pseudomonadota > Gammaproteobacteria > Steroidobacterales > Woeseiaceae > UBA1847. The sequence continues at coordinate 56,833 of JACZTO010000007.1, read as the reverse complement.
CCCTTGTGCAGTCCGTTTTGGCGAGCCGGCAATTCTACCCGGATATTAATACCTGTATAGGTCTGAAAAGAGCTCGCTCAGAATAGTTCTATTGGATCGACGTCTATGGACCAGCGTACCTTACGGGCGGCAGGGTCGACTTCAAGGGCCGGCCTGAGATAGCGAAGCGTGTTGTGCAGTGTCGCCCGGTCACTGCTCTGCAGCAGCAATTGCGCACGATAGCGACCCGCTTTACGCGCCATGGGCGCGTCGACAGGACCCAGAATGCGCAATGCTGCGGCGGATTGCGACTCGATGTATCGTCGTGCAACATCAAGGAAGTGATGCGCATCGGCTTGTTTGTGCGCTGCTGAACGCAGCAGCGCGAGGCGTGTAAACGGCGGCCAGCGCGTTAGCTCTCGTTCCGCCAGCGCGTCAGCCGATACTTGCCGATAGCCGCCATGGATTAGCGTGGCCCAGAAAGTGTTGTCAGGAAACGCCGTCTGAATCAGTACTTCGCCGGCACGACTTTCCCGGCCGGCACGTCCGGCGACCTGCACGACGGACTGGGCCAGGCGTTCGCTGCTGCGAAAGTCGCTGCCGAACAGTCCCTGGTCGGCATTGATGATGCCCACCAGCGTCAATTTAGGGAAATGGTGGCCCTTGGAGAGCATCTGCGTACCGACAAGGATATCGGCATCGCCCGCAGTTGCACTGCGCAATGCTTCGTCCATCGCGCCCTTGCGCTGGGTGCTGTCGCTATCGATACGTTGCACGCTATGGTGAGGAAAGCGCAGCCGCAAAGAATCCTCTAGCCGCTCTGTGCCCTCGCCCAGGGGTGTGACCGCCTGGCCGCACTCGCTGCAATGCTCAACTAGCGGATGACAGGCACCGCAGTGGTGGCAGCGCAGTTGCTTGCTGCGCGCATGCACGGTCAACCTTGAATTGCATCTCTCGCAACCTGCTATATGTCCGCAGCTGGCGCAAATCAGAGTCGGCGCGAAGCCACGCCTGTTCAGGAAAAGCAGCACCTGGCCGTTTGCGCGAAGGTGTGTGCCGATTGCCTCGGCCAACGGCTCGCTAATACCATCGGTTACTGGTGAGCGTACGGTGTCGACGAGTCGGATTGTGGGTGGTTTCGCGCCGCCAGCCCGGCTTGATAACACGATGTGCTCGTAGGCACCGCTGCGGCAATGCTGCAACATCTCGAGGGTCGGTGTTGCGGTGCCGAGTATGACCGGAATGTCCAGGTGCTTGGCCCTGGCGATGGCAAGGTCGCGTGCCGAGTAACGTAAGCCCTCCTGCTGCTTGAAGGAGTGATCGTGTTCTTCATCGACAATAATCAAACCCGCGTTTTTGAGCGGCGTGAAAATGGCGGAGCGAGTGCCAACGATCAGGCTGGCTGACGCCGAACGCGCAGCTCGCCACGCGGCTAATCGTGCGCTATCGGTTAACCCTGAGTGCAGCAGCGCAGGTTCGATTCCAAGGCGTTCTCTGAAGCGCCTGATAAGCTGGGGTGTCAGCCCTATTTCCGGAACGAGCACGAGCACCTGCCTGCCCTGATCGATGATGTCGCGCATCCTCTGCAGGTAAACCTCGGTCTTGCCGCTGCCTGTTACGCCATCGAGCAGGTAGGCGCCGAAGTTGTCGCTGCGGCGCAGGCAGGAAAGTGCTTCTTGCTGCTCCTTGTTTGGTGTCGGCCCATGTTGTGCACCTGCGCTGAGTGATTCGTCGAAGTGGGCAGCTCGCATATTGCGTTTTGCGATCAATCCTTTCTCGAGCAGACCCACTGCCGCTCTTCGCCACGTTGGTAATATTGCGGTGAGTTGCCCGGTGTCGAGTCCGTTACTGCCGGCGTCCAGCAGTATCTCAAGCAACTCAGCTTGTCGTGGTGCACGTTTGGCAACAGCCGCAACGTCTGCGGCTGCACCGGCCGCCGAAACGGCGACTGAAACAACTGTTGGCTGTAACGATTTGCCTTGGCGTAGCAATGCCGGCAGCGCAGCCGCAACGACCTCACCGATGGGGTGGTGATAGTAGTCGCTCGTGAAACGGATCAGCCAAAGGTCAGCCGCCGAAAGAAGTGGAGCTTCGTCCAGCACAGTGGTGACTGCGCGCAGTTTTTCCGCAGGCAAAACAGACTCGGACGCGTGTGCGAGCACCATTCCGATGCGCTGGCTACGACCGAACGGAATCCGCACACGGCATCCGGCGATCGGCAATGGGCCATTCGCAGGCGGCCGATAGTCGAATTCGCGGGACAGCGGCACATTGACCGCGATTTTGAGTATGACGTCAGTGCTCACAAACTTTACATAACCCCGGAGAACAAGCTGGAAATCTGTCAACCCCCGTATTGTTCAGACGTTAGAGGGGGGAGACAAGTTAGATCACCTCGTGGTGGAGTCAAGGGATATGACCGCAGGCGTGGCAATTTATGCGGTATCGTGCGAGGCAGAATCGAAAGGGGCACGGACACTGCAAAAGGAACGGCAACTTAACCAGTTTCTGGCTGAGGTGGAGCGCCGGGCGTTACGTATTGCCGAAATTGGCGTGCGTGATCGTGATGAGGCGCTGGATCTCGTGCAAGACGCGATGATCAAGCTAGTGCGCAACTACGCAGATCGCGGCACTGACGAGTGGGCGCCACTGTTCTATCGAATACTGCAAAATGGTATTCGTGACTGGCATCGGCGCCAGTTTGTGCGCAACCGGGTCATGGTCTGGTTTCGTCGTCCTGCAACGGACGATAATGACTATGATGTAGTAGCGGCGGCCCCGGATCTCGCCGGGCGATCGCCCGAACAGGAATTGCAGAACGCTGAGGCGATGCAAGGCCTGGAAGCCGCCGTACAGGATTTGCCAACGCGCCAGCGTGAGGCGTTCATGTTGAGAACATTTGAAGGCCTCGATGTTGCGGGAACTGCTGTAGCGATGGGCTGCAGTCAGGGCAGCGTCAAAACGCATTATTTCCGTGCGATACATGCGTTACGGGAACGTTTGCAAGAACATTGGGCGGGAGGAAAAGCGCAATGAATGAGCCAGACGAGAAATTTGAGCGGGAGACCAGGAAGCTGTTTGATCGCTCGGTCGAAAGCCTTGATGCGTCGACTTTGTCGCGCCTGAATCGGAGTCGCCAGTTGGCGCTTGCTGAGGCGCACCAGGCGCACACGGGCTTGCTGCGATGGGCGCCGGCGACGGGCATAGCCGCGGCTGTTCTGATAGCGGTGATCGTGACGCGCGGACCGACGAACGTCGATGGATTCGATTTGCCCGTAGCGATGACAGACATGGAAATTCTGCTTGGTGAGGAGAGCATCGCCATGCTGGAAGACCTCGAGTTCTACAGCTGGCTGGATACAGTCGAAAGCGAAGATGGTGATGTCAGCTGAGCGGCGATTACGGACTTTCCTGTGCGGTCTTGCGTTGTGCGCCAGCAGCTTGTTACTCGCGGCGGAGGCAGAGGCTCCGGATACTGAATTTCTTGAGTATCTCGGCATGTGGGAAGAATCGGATGAAGATTGGCTGCTGCTTGATGAAACGGTAATGGCCGAAAACGAAGAGCGGAAAGATCCGGTACTGGATGGTGAAGAATCGACGGAGAATGAAGATGAAAGCTAGACATATCATCATAGTCGCTCTGTTGTTGTTTGCCGGCACAGCATCTGCCGACGAACACGGCATAACGTGGGACAGCCTGAATGCTGACCAGCAATCGGTGCTCGGCCGTTTCTCGGGCGAGTGGGACAGCTTGCCGCCTCAGCGCCAGGAACGCCTGGCCATGGGAGCGAATCATTATGCAGGCATGACGCCCAAGCAACGCGAGGCGGCGCGGGCACGCTTTACGGACTGGCGTGGATTGACTGATGAGCGCCGCGAGTTGATTCGCGAGCGCTACGAGACCTACAAGAGCCTGTCGCCCGACGAACAGCGACGTATTCGGGATAATTTTCGTCGCTTCAACCGCATGAACCGCGATCACCGACAACAAATGCGGGATCGTTTCCGTGACATGACGCCCGAACAACGCCAGCGAGTCCGTGACCACATGAGGGATCGGCCGAGGCCAGCCAGCCGCGACTAGGTATCTTGCGGGGCACAAACAAAGCCACTTATTGCTTTGTTTAAGCGCACCACCTTCGTTAGACTGCGCTGTCCGAACGGAGGGGTAGGTATGAAAATCGGTGTGCCGAAAGAAATCCATGTAGATGAACGGCGCGTCGCGACGACGCCGGTCGTTGCCGCAGAGCTGATAAAGCTGGGTTTTAGTGTGGTGGTCGAAAAAGACGCCGGAATTGCAGCGAGCTTCTCGAATGAGTCCTACGAGGAAGCTGGCTGTGAGATTGTCGCATCAAGCGAACACCTGTGGTCGCAATCCGACCTGATTTTGAAAGTACGAGCGCCTGAGGGCGATGAGGTCGGCAGGCTCCGCGCTGGCCAGACGCTGATCAGCTTTATCTGGCCAGCTCAAAATCCTGAGCTGCTGCAGCAGCTGACGAACAGTGGTGCGAACGTGATTGCGATGGACAGTGTGCCGCGCATATCACGTGCGCAGAAGATGGACGCGCTCAGCTCGATGGCGAATATTGGCGGCTATCGGGCGATCGTCGAAGCAGCACAGCACTTCGGCCGTTTCTTCACCGGACAGATCACGGCAGCAGGCAAGATCCCGCCTGCCAAGGTGCTCGTTATAGGCGCTGGCGTCGCCGGCCTTGCGGCAATTGGTGCAGCCAAGAGCATGGGTGCGATCGTGCGGGCCTTCGATACTCGACCGGAAGTGAAAGAACAGGTCGAAAGCATGGACGCGGAGTTCCTCATGCTCGACTTCGATGACGATGAGGACGGTGCGGGCGAAGGCGGCTATGCCAAGACCATGAGCGAAGAATTCATCAAGGCCGAAATGGCGTTGTTCGCCGAACAGGCCGAAGACGTCGACATCATCGTCACGACGGCGTTGATTCCTGGCAAACCGGCGCCGCGGTTGATTACAGCCGAGATGGTTCGTTCGATGAAGGATGGCAGTGTTATCGTCGACCTCGCGGCTGAGCAGGGTGGAAACTGTGAGTTAACGGAAAGAGATCAGGTCGTCGTTCGCCATGGTGTCTCAATAATTGGCTACACAGATTTGCCGAGCAGGCTGGCCACACAAGCCAGCCAACTCTACGCAACCAACCTGCGCCACCTGGTCACCGAACTAACGCCGGAGAAGGACGGCAATATCGTTGTCAATATGGATGACGAAGTCATCCGCGGCGCTACGGTTTGTAAAGAAGGCGCGACGACCTGGCCGCCACCTGCGCCGAAGTTATCCGCGGCGCCGCCGCAGGCTGAGCCAAAGCCGATGCCCGAGGCAGTTGTAAAAAAACCGTCTGTAGCGGGGCCGATCATCATGATAGTCGTTGCCAGCCTGGCGCTGCTCGGGCTGGGCGCCGTCGCGCCACGTGAGTTCATGGCGCACTTCACGGTGTTCGTGCTGGCCTGTTTCGTGGGCTATATGGTGATCTGGAATGTCTCGCCTGCACTGCACACGCCACTCATGAGCGTTACCAACGCGATATCGAGCATCATTGTAATCGGCGCGTTGATACAAATCAGTTCGTCTGACAGCCTGATCATGTGGATCGCCGCAGCAACCGTGTTGATCACAAGTATCAATATTGCCGGCGGATTTGCTGTCACCCGGCGCATGCTCGAAATGTTCAGAAAGTGAGGTCGAGATGATTAGCGAAGGAATCGTAACCGTATCTTATATTGCTGCGATGGTCTTGTTCATCCTCGCCCTCGGCGGATTGTCAGATCAGGAGACGGCGCGCCGCGGCAACTGGTACGGCGTCATCGGTATGGTGATTGCGCTGGTTGCGACAATACTTGGGGTCGTCAATAGTCATTACGACATACTCCTGGCGGCCCTGGTCATTGGCGGCGGTATCGGCATCGTTCTGGCGCGGCGTGTGCAGATGACACAGATGCCCGAGCTTGTAGCGATCCTGCACAGCCTGGTTGGACTTGCTGCCATTGCCGTGGGCTACGCCAATTTCATGGGAGCATCGCATCTCGCAGGTGTCGAGTTAACGATTCACGATATTGAGACTTACCTGGGCGTTCTTATCGGCGCGGTGACATTCTCTGGCTCGGTCATTGCGTTCGGAAAGTTGTCTGGTCGCATAGGCGGCAAGCCGCTAACCCTTCCCGGACGCCATTTGTTTAATCTTGGCTTGTTGCTTGGCGCGATCTGGTTTGGCTACGAATTTGTCGTTCAGTCCGCGGCTGGCGGTGGTATGCAGGCACTTGTCGTCATGACGGTGATCGCGTTGCTGTTTGGCATGCATATGGTTTTGGCAATCGGTGGCGCGGATATGCCAGTGGTTGTTTCGATGCTCAACAGTTATTCAGGCTGGGCAGCGGCAGCCACAGGATTCATGTTGAATAACGACCTGCTGATTGTCGTCGGCGCGCTGGTTGGATCGAGTGGTGCCATTCTGAGCTACATCATGTGTCGCGCGATGAATCGTAAATTCCTGAGTGTCATCGCCGGCGGTTTCGGCACTGGCGGTGGAACGCCGGTCAGTGGTGGCGACGAGTTGCAAGGCGAGGTTGTTGCTGTTGATGCTATTGAGACGGCATTACTGCTAAGTGGCGCGAAAGAAGTCATGATTATTCCCGGCTACGGCATGGCCGTTGCCCAGGCGCAGCACACAGTGTTCGAAATCACGAAGGTGCTGCGTGCCAGGAAAATCAATGTTCGCTTTGGTATCCATCCTGTTGCAGGCCGCATGCCGGGACACATGAATGTGTTACTCGCAGAGGCCAGGGTGCCCTATGACATCGTTTTCGAGATGGATGAGGTTAACGAGGACTTCCCGAACGTTGATGTTTCGGTGGTCATCGGTGCGAATGACATCGTGAATCCTTCTGCACTGGATGAGCCGGACAGCCCGATCGCGGGTATGCCGGTTCTCGAATGCTGGAAGGGATCGATGACGATCGTGCTCAAACGCAGTATGGCAACGGGCTATGCCGGTGTTCAGAATCCGCTGTTTTTCAAGGAAAACACGCGCATGTTGTTCGGCGACGCGAAAGACAGCCTCGAGGCGGTATTGAAGGCGCTCTAGCAAACTGCGGAGCCTTCAAAACGGCCTTGGCGAGGTGTCCAAGTTTCGTGATACTCCAAGGCATAGCCAATTGCACAGTTGAGGTGTGCCCATGCTCGCAGGACTCGCGTCCGACATTTCGCAACAGGTCCTCAGGACCGATGTTGCCGGGATGCCGCTCGAGTGGATCGACTACCGTGAAGCGGTACGTCTGTATCACTCGGAGCAGGTGGCGTACGACTGTGGCACTCGTCTCTACACGGTTTTCGGTGGTTACAGTTCACTCAATGGCCAACGCAGCCGAATCGATGTCAATTCCATCGTTGCAACCCATGGTACGAGTAAGGGCGTCTCGCGAAATCGCGACAAGTACGTACCGCCGCTGAACAACCGCACACTTTTCAAGCGTGACGCAAACCTGTGTCTGTACTGTGGCAACCGCTACATGACACGCGACCTGACGCGCGACCACATCAAGCCGATGTCGCAAGGCGGGCTTGATAGCTGGAATAATGTTGCGACTGCTTGCCGTCGATGCAATAACTTCAAGGGTGGGCGCACTCCGGAACAGGCGGCAATGGAACTGATCGCCGTACCGTTTTCTCCCAGCTACGCCGAATATATCTACTTGAAAGGCCGCCGCGTTCTTACCGATCAGATGCAGTACCTGCTGGCGCACATTCCGCGTTCAAGCCCGCTGCATGCGCGCTTGAGTGGTCATCTCTCGAATGGTGCAGAGATCGTCGAAGTTCATTTTCATGATTGATGCGCGAATCGCGCGCTGTCGCAGGCTTCTACCGTGCAATACCTGATCGATGCCAGCGTTTATGTTTTTCGGGCCTACTACTCGATGCCCGAGGACATGGTCGATGACAACAACAACCCCATTAATGCTTTATATGGATTTTGTCGTTTCATAGGCGATTTCATGGAGCAGGTTACGCCCGAGTATATAGCGGTGCTGTTTGACGAGAGTCTTGCGGATTCGTTTCGCAAAGACATCTACCCTGAGTACAAAGCCAATCGCGAGCCAGCCCCGCCGGAATTGAAGCGCCAGTTCGAGCAATGTCGACGTTACGTGCGAGCGCTCGGCGTAATGGAGTGTTCGAGCCCCAGCTACGAGGCGGACGATCTGATCGGTACGCTTGTGACTCACGGTCGTAATCACGGGCGATCATCGACAATCGTCACGCGTGACAAAGATCTGTCGCAGCTGATTGCCAAAGACGATGTGTTCTGGGACTTCGCCGGCAAGGGAAAAATACGCTACGAGCAGATTCCCGACACCTTCGGCGTATGGCCTGAACAAATTGCAGACTTTCTCGCACTGGCCGGTGATGCTGTGGACAACATTAAAGGCGTTCCGGGCGTCGGCAAGAAAACAGCAACGGTGTTGCTGCAGCACTTTGGCAGCCTTGAAAAAATTTACGACAATCTCGATACGGTGCATGAGGTCAATGTGCGCGGCGCGAAAACACTTGGAGCCAAACTCGAAGCGCATAAGGAAGATGCGATTCTTGCCCGCAAGCTGACGGGTATCGCGTGCGACGTTCCAATAGAGAACGCCGAAGCCGCGATGCAACCGTCCGCTCCCAGGTTGGGTGAGATAAACGCGTTATTTGATGAGGCTGGTATTGGTACGGCGTTGCGCCGCCAGGCCGAACGCATTTCGGACATCTACCGACACTAATCCGGCAAATCCAGGAGCGACCAGACGTGCCTGACTGGTCAACAATAATTTCACAACTGAAGGGTGCCGGAATCGCCGTCGCCAGCGATGCTCGACCGAAATCAGTGGGTGGTGGGGATATCAGTGCGGCATGGCGGCTGGCATCACCAGACGGCGATGTGTTCGTAAAGACCGGACCGCCCTCTGCGGCAGACATGTTTGCGGCAGAGGCAGATGGCCTTGCCGAATTATCCAAAGCGGGTGCCGTTCGCGTACCCGACGTTATCGCGACGGGACAAAGCGGTGCGTCAGTATTTCTGGCCCTGGAGTGGCTGAGTTTCGAGACGCCGGGCGTGGCAACCGAGAGACAGTTTGGCGAGCAGCTCGCGCAGATGCATCATGCAACGAAACAGCACTACGGATGGCATCGGGACAACACGATTGGTCTTACGCCACAGCTCAATGCGTGGAACGACGATTGGCTTGGGTTTTTTCGCGAGTGTCGACTCGGATATCAGTTACAACTGGCAGCGGAGAATGGTTTTGCTCGCGACCTGGGGGACCGTGGCGTACGATTGCTAAAGCGTTTGCCGATCTATTTCGAGGAAGACGCTCCCATGCCGTCGTTGCTTCATGGTGACCTGTGGGGTGGAAACTGGGCGTGCTTTGAAGGCTTGCCGGTGATCTTCGATCCGGCGGTTTACTACGGCGATCGCGAGACAGACATTGCGATGACACGATTGTTTGGTGGCTTTGGAGAGGCATTTTACGATGCCTACGAGAGCAGCTGGCCGCTGCCACCGGGACATCGGGACAGAGTGAAGCTCTATCAGCTGTACCACGTGTTGAATCACCTGAACCTGTTCGGTAGTGCCTATCTCGGCCGGGCAACGGGCTTGATTGACGAATTACTCTAGGGGGGACAGTGACCCTAACTGTCGGTACAGAAATTACTGATCTCCCAGTTAGGGTCACTGTCCCCTTTTCTTCTTAGCGCTCTTTTTCTTGCCTGGAAAGTCCCTGATGTCGCCGGTTTCGTCAACTTCGTATTTTTCGCCGAGAAAATCTTCGTCGAACGCATAAAGCGTTGTGCCTTCGGGTGCTTTTATCGCGACAAAGGCGCCCTCAAATCCCGGAAACTTCTCGAAGTCCATGCCGCGCTGTTCGAGAAATCCCATCAGGCCGTGTCGATCGGGGCACTTGAAGCAAAGGGATGGTGCCTGTACTGCTATGCTTTCGGATAATCCCAGTGGTATGCCGTCGGCCTCGAAACGCATGTGAGTGGTAGGCTCCTCACGCATCTCCAGCAGTGTTGGCGCAATAGGTGCCCAGAATTGTGCCGCACGAAGAGCATCTTTCACGGGTAATGTCAGCTCGAACCAACTGCCGCAAATCGAATCATTTTCCGCTTCCTCGCTGGCATGGAAGGTACGTGCCTCAAGCATCAAAATCGCGTGACCATCGCGATCAGAGAACCCAATTTCATTAAAGACGTCTGCGTCGAGTCGCATGGTCTTAAATTTAAAGCCGTGGTCGGTCATGGAGCGAGCGTGTTTGGCGAGGTCGTGTTGCATGAAAGCTATCGCTGGTGCGTCGAAGGCCCTGTCATGCAAACCAATGTTGAGTTCGCCGTCACTGACCACGGCGTACTTGTGCGACCAGACATCGCCGATCTCAAGTTCGACAAAACCAAGAGACTTGTAAAAATGTAGCGAGTCAAGAATGTCCGGCGTTCGTACCGAAAATTCAAGAAAGCGACCAATAGTGCTCATATGTATTACTCAGGCCATTCGAGCAGTTGTTGCTCTATCAGGTCTGCGAGAAACGATGCATGATCTTCACGTGCGTTGAGGGCCGGGATGTAGTGTAAGACCCCGCCGCCTGATCTCGCAAACAGCTCGGCATTACGCATCGCGATTTCTTCAAGCGTTTCCAGGCAGTCGGCCGGGAAGCCCGGGCAAACGACGTCCAGCCGCGCTACGCCGTCATTACCAAGATTCGCTATTGTTTCGTCAGTATAGGGTCGTAGCCATTCATCCCGACCGACACGTGACTGGAATGCAAGAGTCCAGTCACCTTCGCCAAGAGCCAGTACTTCCGCGACCAGGCTTGCGGTCTGCCGGCATTGCTCATGGTAGGGATCACCACGGGCAACAGTGCTCATGGGTATACCATGGAAAGAAAGCAAGAGCTTGTCGCCGCGACCATTTTTGGCCCAGTCGTCGCGAATGCTGGCCGCAACGGCGGCGATGTATCCCGGCGCGTCATGATAGTTATCAATGAAGCACGTCTCCGGCACCTGCCGCAAGGTACTTATCTTGTGTGCGACGGAAGCGGAGACCGACGCCGTTGTCGTGCTGGAATATTGGGGATAAAGAGGCAGCGTCAGGATGCGGCAAACTCCCTCGGCTCGCAGGCGGTCGATAGCCGAGGCTATCGATGGCTTGCCGTAGTTCATTGCCAACTCGACGCAAAACTGCCCCGGCCTGCGAGATGCCAGCTGTTCTCGCAGGGCTGTTGTGATGTCTTGCGAGTGAATCCGCAGTGGCGAACCCTCGTCAGTCCAGATTTTTCGATAGGCGGCAGCGGAGCGTGATGGCCGAATCTGCAGGATGACGAGATTGAGGACCAGCCACCAGATTAGCCGCGGATAGCCGATGACGTAAGGGTCGGAAAGAAACTGCTTTAGAAACCGCCGCACAGCGAATGCAGTCGGCGCATCGGGAGTGCCGAGATTGACGACTAGAACGCCTGTGGACTCCGAGAGTCTGTGTTTTTCCTGTGGCAGTGATTGGAGCGTCGGCATATACCCGGCAACCGATGTCGAACGCGCCCTACAGTACTGCAAAGAATCATCGTGCGCCAGCGAATAGCGATATAATCTCCCCTTAATTGCTTGTCTTAATTGACATTTATCGAAGCGAAGCGAACATGAATAAGAAACTTGAAAGGCAGGATCCATCATCCGGTCGTCGGACCCTGTTACGCGATATCGGTGTATTTCAGGTCAAACTGATCGTTGATGGTCTCCGCGACCTGGTGTTGGTGCCCACATCGCTGATTGTCGGGATTGTGAGTCTCGTCAAAGGCGAAGACGGCAGGCCCGGATTGCAGTTCTATCATCTGCTCGGGTTTGGGCAGCAGACGGAGCGTTGGATAAACCTGTTCGGAGCGATCGAAAATTCGCCGGAGAAACTGGACCAGCCGTCGCCGTTCGGCGCAGGTGACATCGACGACCTTGTAGCCAAATTTGAGACGTTTGTGGTCGATGAATTCAAACGCGGCGGTGTTACCGCGCAGGCCAAAGAACGCCTGCATACAGCGCTGGCAGCGATGCAACGCAGAAAAAGAAAGAGTCAGTAGATTGTCTCGCCTACGCCTGCCCGTCTCGTCCTGACAGCAAATCGTCGATGTTTGGCGGTGGATGCTCCGGCCCCATGCGTCCGGCCTTCAATCGCACGATGTAATCCTTGTAAGCTCTCATCGCCTGGTAACCGAAGAACCAGCAAATCGGAATATTGGCGAATAGCATGACAGCGGTACCGACACCGGTGATGTTGTCCAGGTCTGCATCTGATTTGATGAAGCCCAATGTCGCAACAATAATGAGCAGGCAGTAAACGAGCTTGTAAGGCAGCACTGATTTTTCACCTGCCAGGTAGACCATGCCTTGCTCGCCGTAGTAGCTCCACGAAATCATGGTGGATATTGCGAACAGCCAGGCGGCGATCGACACCAGCCATTTGCCGAGCCCCGGTGAGACACTATCGAAGGCTTTCGCCGTCAGGGTCGCACCCACATAGGTTCGATACATGCCGCCACCGATGACAGTTGGTTGCGTCGGTGCCTCAAAGGGTGCCCAGTTGGCAGTGTAAGCACCGTTATCGAAGGAGATGACACCTTCGATCCTGTGGTAGGTGTGCCCTGTCGCATCGTTCTCGTGGGCTTCTACGACCAACATCACTCGGTCATCGACCACCCAGTCATCGCCGGGGGCAGGTGTTGGGGCAAACTGCCAGCCAGCCTCCAGCTGTGTTGCTGTTGGTATCGTTTGCAGCATGACGTCCGGTGCACGGTTCCAGATACCTGTCGACAAGATGATGAGCGCTGTAAATGTACACACAACGATCGTATCGATGAACGGCTCAAGGCCCGCAACGATGCCCTCACGCGCCGGCTCGTTGGTTTTCGCCGCCGAGTGAGCGATGGGTGACGAGCCCTGGCCCGCCTCGTTGGAGAACGCCGCACGCTTGAGACCGAAAAGAAACGCCGACGCAGCAGAACCACCGATAAAGGCACCGGCGGCGTCGGTCGGATTGAATGCCGACGTTACAATGAGAACGAAAATTCCGGGTAAGTCACCAATGTTGACGGCCAGAACGTAGAATCCGGCGCCGAGATACAAGATGACCATGAACGGCACGAGTGTTGCGGCGACCTTGCCAATGCGTTTGATGCCGCCAATAATCACGGAGCCAACAATTACCGCGAGAACGATGCCCGTGATCCAGCTCGGAACAGAAAAGTATTCCTGAGTAAGTTCGCCGACGTTCCATGCCTGAAACATGTTGCCGCCTGTCGCGGTGGAAACGAGCAACGTCACGCAGAAAATGACGCCAATTGTGCGGCCAAGCCCTGGCATGCCTTTGCGTGCCAGGGCCTTATGGGCGACCCACATAGGGCCACCGTGGGGATTGTCCGGATCATCTGTGTTGCGATACAGCATCGATAACGTAACTTCGGTGAGCTTGATCGCCATGCCCAGGAAACCGATGACCCACATCCAGAACACAGCGCCCGGTCCACCGAGTGCTATTGCAAGTGCGACACCGCCAATGTTGCCGAGGCCAACAGTCGCCGACAGCGCTGCGGATAAGGCCTGAAAATGATTAATCGCGCCAGGATCATTGGGGTCATCGTAGACTCCGCGCAATATCTTCGGCCCATGCGCTAACGCCTGGTATTGGCAGAAACCGCTCCAAAAGGTGAATACGACGCCGGTCCCGACGATCGCATAGAGCACATATTCGTGCCATAGGATGCTATTAAGATTGGCTAGCAGGGCGCTGAATTCCGCCATTTGAATTCCCGATATGTGAACGCCGTGTTTTCAGGCGGCTTCCATAATTGCACAGACTCCCATGCCGCCAGCCGTACAAACGGAGACGAGTCCACGGCCAGAGCCTTTCTCTTGCAACAACTTGGCCATGGTGCCGATTACTCGGGCGCCAGTGGCCGCGAACGGATGTCCGATCGCGATGCTGCCGCCTTTGGTATTCAGTCGCGACAAGTCGATTGGACCCAGCGCCTTGTTGCGGCCGAGTCTTTTGCGGCAGAACTCTTCCGATTGCCAGGCTTTCAGCGTTGCAATCGTCTGCGCCGCGAACGCTTCGTGGATCTCGTAAAAGTCGAAATCCTGTAGTTGCATGTCGGTTTGTTTGAGCATGTCGGAGACGGCGAAAGCGGGTGCCATCAGCAAGCCGTCTTTATCGATAAAGTCTACTGCAGCCGCCTTGGCGAATGTCAGGTAGGCCATCACTGGAAGATTTTTCCTGCTTGCCCAGTCATCCGATGCGAGCAGCACAGCGGCCGCACCATCGGTTAGCGGTGTGCTGTTGCCAGCCGTCATCGTGCCGTCACCGGTCTTGTCGAAGACGGGTTTCAGGGCAGAAAGTTTTTCGAATGTCGTATCGCGGCGAATATTGTTGTCCTCCTCGACATCTGCAAACGGTACGACCAAACTTTCATACCAGTCAGCGTCGTACGCCGCCGCCGCCTTTATGTGGCTTGAAAGCGCCAGCTGATCCTGGTGTTCGCGTGGTACATCCCATTCCTTGGCGGTAATTTCTGTGCTCTCGCCCATGGAGAGCCCGGTACGCGGTTCCGTTACACCCGGAAGCTCGGGGATGAAATGCTGCGGGCGCAGGCGGAACCATGGTGAGATGCGGCCCAACAGTGAATGCGAGCTATGAACGTCCAGCAGAATACGGCGGTAGCCGTCGGGGTAAACAATCGGTGCATCACTGATGCTGTCTGTGCCGCCGGCGATACCCGCTTCGATCTGACCCAGCGCAACCTTATTGGCGATCAATATCGTAGCTTCGATACTGGTCCCGCAAGCTCGCTGCAAGTCCAGCGCAGGGGTGCGCATCGACAGACCGGAGTCAATTACGCTTTCTCGCGCCAAGTTCCAGTCTTTCGAATGCTTGATCACGGCGCCAAGCGCCACTTCGCCCAGCGTCTGACCTTTTAAATCGCAATTATTCACCAGACCACTCAAAGCTGCGGTCATGAGATCCTGATTCGAAAAATTCCGATAAGCCGAATGCGCTCGGCAAAACGGAATTCTGGATCCACCGACTATCGCAACTTTGATTGCTCGTCCATCGTGCAACATATCCGTCTCCGTTCGTAATATTGGACTCAGGGCGCGTCGCAACTTTACACCATTCAACGACTTAACCGTAGGTTAAGATGTCGAACATGACAGCAAACAGGGAATTTCACGGGCTTACCGAGGCGCGGGCGTTGCTGCGTCTTGGCGGCCCGCTGATTATTAACAACCTTTCTATTGCCGGCATGCAATTCGCCGACACGGTTATGGCGGGGCAACTCGGGGCCGATGCGCTTGCTGCGGTCGCCGTCGGGGGTAGCGTCTGGTTTCTCGCGTTCACGTTTTTTCTTGGTCTGCTCATGGCGATTTCACCGATCGCCGCGCGCCTCCATGGGTCGGGCGATTACGGACGGATAGGTCGTTACACACGCCAGGGGATTTATATTGGCATCGCTGCAGGCATACCGTTGATTTTTGTTGGCCAGCTTGTGGTTGAACCCATGCTTATTGCGATCGGTATCGCCCCCGAGTTTCGCGATATGACAGTTGGCTATACCGGCGCGATCATGTATGGCGCGCCAGCCATATTCGTCTTTCTGGCATTGCGTTTCACGGCGGAAGGAATCGGTCATACGCGACCGTTAATGTATACGTCGGTGTTTGCGCTGGTGTGCAACGTATTTCTCAACTACGTCTTTATGTTTGGACACTTCGGTGCGCCGGCGCTTGGCGCGGTTGGTTGTGGCGTTGCAAGCGCGATCACTATGTGGCTGATCATGATTGCGTTCGCCGTCCACGTCCTGGTTAGCCGCCGCTATCGGCCACTGAAGATTTTTTCGCGTATTGCGCCTTTGCGTCTGACCGTGTTGAAAGAAATCATATTCCTGGGCGTACCGATTGCGATAACGATAACGGCGGAGGCTGGCCTGTTTTCCGCCGTAGCGATCCTGATGGGCACGCGTGGCAGCGAGATTACAGCGGCGCATCAGATTGCAATCAATTTTTCCGCAACGACGTTTATGATTCCGCTCGCCTTGAGCGCCGCGACTACCATTCGCGTGGGTCAATTGCTTGGCGCTGGCAATACGCAGGACGCCCGCGTCAGTGGCATAACCGGCATCGTTCTATGTGCCACATTCATGAGTATCTCTGCATTGTTTCTGCTGGTATTCAGGGATGCTGTAGTGAGCCTGTACACGGACGATGTCGCAGTCAAAAGTATTGCAATCAGTCTGCTACTAATGGCTGCTATCTTTCAGGTCGCCGACGGCATCCAGATCGGTTCCGCCGGAGCACTGCGCGGCTACAAGGACACCCGCATGCCAATGGCGATCAATACTTTCGCGTTTTGGGTGCTCGCATTCCCGCTTGCCTACCTGGCGGCGATTACCTATCAGGCACCGCCAAACTACATCTGGGCCGGATTCATTATTGGCTTGAGCGTCGCGGCCATACTGTTGGCGTGGCGTTACAACCGGCTGTCACGGGCGCGTCTTACGGCGGTCTGAGGCTATCCTTGGCCGAAATCAGGGCTGTCGGTTGCCAGGTATTCATCTTCCTCGGCAGTATTGTCGCGGTTGAGCATCTTGTTACGGTGTGGAAAACGGCCGAACTGATCGATGATGTCTCGATGCAACTCGGCAAATTGTGCGATCGTGAGTAGTGTCTCCCGATAAGTGGGTGATACTGCTTCTGCAAGCCGGTTGTAGAGATTGACAGATTTCTCCTGAACTTTGCGGGATTCGGCATGTTGCAGCGGCATGTAGAAAAATATCCGTTGCAATGGCGTCAGGCCGATGTCCTTTTTCTCCATCGCGCCTTCGACACATAATTTGAGTGCCAGCTTGTCCATCGAAAAGGCCTCCGCAGAATTGCGGTAAATATTGCGGCGAAACTGGTCAATCAAAAGGATCAGCGCGAGGCGGCCGTGTGGATCTTCTGCCCAGTGATCAAGCCTTCCTTCACTGGCCGCCGCAACGTCATCCCCAAACTCTTTCTCGATTTCATGGTCGAGGACCGGATCTGTGCCGAACCAGATGTCCATGCGGCGATCGATCTGCGGGCCCGATAATTCCTGTTCCTTGAACCAGAACAACAGAATCGCGTCAATTCGTGCCTGATCGTCATCAGTCATTGTCGCGCCGTTGGTTTCACTCAAGAGTTTTACGGACATGCTTGCTTCCTGGCGTTATCTGCGGGCTGGTGCGCGTGCCAAAGTGCGAACCAGTTCACAAATTGGGCTAAAATGACCATTTAGAGCACTGGTTGACAGTAGACTTTAGCAGATGATGGTGATGGCAACTCGCAATCAAGCCAGGTCCGCGCTGCGGCGCAGCGTTATTACCCTGGCGCTAAGCGGATTATTGCTTGGCTGTAGTGAGTCGGATGTCGGACCCGAGGAGCAGATCAGACGCTGGATCGCTCGCGGTCAGATTGCCGCTGAACAGAAGGAACGCGGAAGTTTGCTTGACATGATTTCGCCGGCGTATGCGGATGCCCGAGGCAACGGGCGTGGCGATATTGAAAATATGTTCAGGCTTTATTTTCTGCGACAGAACAGTATTACGCTGCTTACGTCGATCAAGGAGATACGCATAATCGGTGATTCAGCAGCGGAAGTTGAGCTGCGCGTTGGCATGGCCGGGAGCAATGAGGGCGTACTGGGGTTTAGCGCCGACGCATACGATTTTGCGCTGGAGCTGGAACTCGACGGAGATGACTGGCAGCTTATTTCGGCGCGCTGGGGTGAACTCGGCAGGGAACTTCACTAGGTTGTTATGAACATACGGACACGAAAGCACTATTTGCTTGCACTGCTAATGGCTGTTCTGTCGGGCTGTGCGACGGTGCCGGGTGATCTGATTCGCACACCGCGTGTTGAGTTGCAAGACGTTCGTGTGATTGGGCTTGGCTTCAAGAGCCAGACGTTTCTGTTGTCCTTCGATGTTGCCAATCCGAATCCCTTTCCGCTACCGATAAGCAACGTAAGCTACGGTGTCAAACTTGATGGACAGCGTTTCGCCAGCGGCGAAACTGCCAGTGCAATTACAGTTCCGGCAGACGGCGACGCTCAATTCGCGATCAGTGTTGATCTCAATCTGCTGCAGACAGCGCCACAATTGTTATCGATAGTCCGCCTGGGCGTTCGCCAGGATATTTCCTATGAACTCGAGGGTCACCTGGCCCTCGATATCCCGTTGACCTCTCCCATCAAATATCGTAGTAGCGGCACAATACGTTTGCGATCCGAGTCGTTCTAAAATTCACGATGCGCGCGGCAGGCGCACAATGAAAACAACGCCATCCGCAACGTTTTCCGCCTCAATGCGTCCGCCATGTCCTTCGGCTATGAGGCGCGCGATATACAGCCCCAGACCCAGGTGACGGGAATTGTGTCCCGAACGCATCGACACCATTGAGTCGAACAATTGTGTTCGCATGCGCTCCGGCAGTGGTGGTCCGGGGTTCATGACGGACAGTACCAGCCAGCCGTCGGTGTCTGTCAGGCCAAGTTTAATTGTGTCCGCTTCGTCGCTGAAGTCGACAGCGTTGTCGACGAGTTTGTCCAGCATTTGCACCAGCAATTCGGGCGACCCTGTTGTCATCGCACTTGACAGTTCGCAGTCAAATTGAAAGTTGCGCGCAGAATACACGTCGCGATACGCTGCGATTGTCGAATTGAGTACATTCCGCAAATCAAAACTGTCTGTTTCGATACTGGACATCAGTTCTTCAACGCGGCTTGCCTCGCTCATTGCACTCAATATGCGCCGCAATCGGTCAGCGCCTTCGCGCGCGCGGGCAGTGTACTCGGCAGACGACTCACTTAATGCCTCGTGCTCCAGATTCTCGAGAGAGGATGTGACGATGGCGAGTGGCGTGCGCAGTTCATGCGAAAGTTTCGATGCCAGTGTGCGCAGATACTCGTTGTAGTTTCCGAGTTGTTGCAGCACGCTTGAAAGGCTTCGCGACAGGTCACCGATTTCGTCATAGGCAAGCGCACTGGGCAACGCCGAGTGCAGGTCTTCATTTTCCAGTGCTTCCTCAGCTGCGACAGACAAATGCCGGATACGACGAGACAGCCAGGTTGCGTAGCCGAGAAGAGTGCCCGCGACGAGTAATGTCGCGATCAAAGAAACCTTGATTAGCCGGGCCAGGCTATCGTTTGCCAGACTGAGTATCGCTTCGGTTCCCTGTTGCAATACCAGGGCACCCAGGACTTCGTCATTGCGCTTTATGGGTGCGGCAACAGCGACGATTGCCCGGCCGCTTTCGTCACTGCGAAACCAGCCGGCCATTTCCCGACCGTCGAGTGCTGCGCTTATGTAGGGCTGTCTCTCGCGGCCATGCGGGTCCGGTTCCGCGAAGGCCGGGGCTTTACCGGATTCGACGAGTATTTCGTAGGCGCGTCGCGACCAGGCGGAGCCAATCGACGTCGCCGACCGAGCCTCTGACAATTCGCCTGCCGCGGCGATTCGCCATCCCGCGGCATCCGTTACCAGCAGTCGCGTACCGGACCGGACGAGTGACTGGGCAATGGCAACGAGTTCAGGCGACAGCTTGGCGACGCCCGGCGGCAGAATTCCGTAATAGCTTTGGCTGCGAGTGCTGCGTTGCGAGGCAGCGTCCGTGTCAGCGACGATGACGCCGAGATTGGTACCCAGAAGATTGGCCGGAATCCGCGCTTCAAGGTTGTATCCCCTGCCCGGGATATCCTGCCAGTGTGCGGCGATTGTGGGTTCCGGGGCGAAACCATACTGATCTTGTCTGTAACTCAGCATCGGACCTGGTGCCTCGGCCGCAAAGATGAACGTCTCGTCGCGATACGGTGGGCTGCTGCTGACGAGCGTTACGCGATCGGCATAGAGAGGTCCGTCGTCGACAATCATTGTCTGGGCCGTGGCATAAATAATGTCACGGTCACTAACCTCTACATAGAGAAAAACAGCTCCGCCAAAGGAGGCGATGGCAAATTTTATCGTGCCGTCCGTTCCGCGGAGAGATCTTAACGATGTCCGGTCAAGCAGCCAGTCATCGAAATAGCCGTCAATGGTGGGTTGCCGCGCGAGCGCGTGCATATATAACTGATCGCTTGTTGACCAGGTGCTGTTCGTAGTCGGGAACTCCTCGCTGTATTGGGCCATGGTGATAGCATGCGCGCGCGCTGTCTCGGCCAGCATTTGTTGCTGGACAGAGCGCAAAGCGGATTCTGTTTCGCGAATGAACTCCATACCTGCCCAGGGAAGCATCAAAGTCAGCAGGCTGACGAGTAGCAACTGCTTCTTCAGCGTCATTGCTGCTAGCCACTCAGCCAGCGATAGCCCATGCCGTAAACAGTTTCAATCGCGTCGAAGTCTGTGTCGACGGCACAGAACTTGCGCCGTATACGTTTGATGTGGGAGGTGATGGTATTGTCGTCGAGGACCGCCTGGGCGGCGTCCATTAGTTGCTGACGGTTCTTGACGTGCCCCGGATATCTCGCCATAGCGTGTACCAGCCAGAATTCTGTCAGCGTCAGACTTATGATCTGGTCCTGCCAGTGGACGGTCATGCGTTCCGTGTCGATTGCCAGGTCGCCACGCCTTATCAGACTGTCCGCTCCCTGTGGTTTCTGCATTGCGTCCAGACGTCGAAACAGTGCGGCAATGCGTGCCATCAGGTGCGGCAGGCTGATGTCTTTGGTCAGATAATCGTCCGCGCCCAGTCGCAGTCCTGATACAGCGTCAAATTCACTGTCTTTGGCGGTGAGGAAGATTATCGGCAGATTGGCCGAACGCGCACGCAAAGTTCGGCATAGCTCGAAGCCTCCTTCGACGTCATCCTTTAGATTCACATCGATAACAACGAGATCGGGCAGGCGGCTCTCGAAGGCGTTGAGGGCCGGCTCGCGAGCCTCGTAGGTATCGACGGCATATCCCTCGCGACGAAACGCTGCTGCGTAGTTTTCTCTGATTGCTGCCTCGTCTTCGACGATCGCTATCCGCTTAGCCACATCGGACTCCCATTCCGTAGCGCCATAATTTGCCACATTACGCCGGTGTATTGCCATGCCGGCGTCGACAGAGTGACCCAATGATCCACCGTAATAGGGATAACGACAAGGGAGTCCGCAATGCAACAAACAAATTCTAACGCCAAATCGTGGCTATGGGTGCTGGCGCTGATACTCGTTCTTGTGTCGGGGCCGAAAACAGCGTCGGCGGACGGTCCCACGCCCGGGCAAATGCAGTCCGGCAGCCTGTTGTTGCGCATGGAGCATGGCTACTCATCCGCGACACTGCTCAATACCGAAGTGAGCATGAAGATCAGTGGCCTGGTTGCCAG
The DNA here is from genome assembly GCA_022573655.1 of Pseudomonadota bacterium. Lineage (GTDB taxonomy): Bacteria > Pseudomonadota > Gammaproteobacteria > Steroidobacterales > Woeseiaceae > UBA1847. The sequence goes on along the minus strand of JACZTO010000007.1, from coordinate 35,436 downwards.
GGTCACGGTGAAACAGCAGTTTCGCAACAACAGTCCGAACTGGGTCGAGGGTATTTATGTTTTTCCGTTACCCGACCGGGCTGCGGTCGATCGGATGCGGCTGCACATCGGCGAGCGCTTCATTGAGGGCGAGATACAGGAAAAGGATCATGCAAGGAAAACTTATGAAAACGCAAAGCAAGCGGGCAAGAAAGCCAGCCTCGTCGAGCAGCAACGCGCCAACCTGTTTACGACGTCGGTGGCAAATGTCGCACCAGGTGAGTTGGTTATCATCGAAATCGAGTACCTGGAAGACATACGCTTTGACGATGGCAGTTTCAGCATTCGCTTCCCAATGACGCTGACCCCGCGTTACATATCCGGTGACGTTGCCGACGCTTCGCGTATTACGCCGCCGCAGGTCAGGAGTTCAACTGGGCAGCGGATTTCCCTGAGCGCCAGCGTCCACACTGGCGTGCCTCTCGAACTTATTGCGAGTCGCTATCACCCGGTCAGCGTTGCTGAAGAGAATGACCGTTATACCGTGACACTGAGCGGCGACGATATTGCGATGGATCATGACTTCGAGCTCGTCTGGCGGCCGGTCCGGTCGGTGGCGCCGCGGGCCATGGTTTTTAAGGAAAGGGTGGCGGGGAAATCTTATTACCTGTTAATGGTGCTGCCCCCCGACCAGAAACAGGTCGTGCGCGCATCAATGGCGCGCGAAATGATATTTATTGTCGATACCTCTGGATCCATGCACGGCGTGTCCATCGCACAAGCAAAACGTGCAATGCAGCTGGCATTAGAAGGTCTCAATGCGAACGATTTGTTCAACGTTATCGAATTCAACTCCACTACGAACGCGCTTTATCCATACAGCATGCCCGCAAGTACGAGTAATGTACGCGAGGCGGCCGATTTTGTGCGCCGGCTAAAAGCGAACGGCGGTACCGAGATGCGACCGGCACTGGCGCTGGCGCTGGGCTCAAGACCGTCGCAGTCTCATCTTCGCCAGATAGTGTTCATCACTGACGGCAGCGTGGGATACGAGGACGAATTGTTCTCGATGATTGAACAACGGCTGGGCGATGCGAGACTTTTTACGGTCGGAATCGGCTCAGCGCCCAACAGTTGGTTCATGCGCAAAGCAGCCGAGGCAGGCCGCGGCTCTTACACCTTCATTAGTGCATTGCATGAGGTCAGCGAGAAAATGGGGCGCCTGTTTCGGAAGCTGGAGCATCCACAGGTCACCAATATCGAAGTGCAATGGCCCAGCGGTGTCGTTGTCGATAGTTTTCCGCCCACTATTCCCGACCTTTATCTGGGCGAACCGGTGTCCGTCAGAGTCAGGGCATCGGGCGACTTCAGGCCCGGTGCGTTCGTTCACATCAGCGGTAACTCGATAAGTGGAGCATGGTCAACGCAAATCCCGGTGGACTCGGTGATGGCAAGCGAGGGCATCGCCGCACTTTGGGCTCGGGCGCGAATCGGCGAATTGATGGACGTCGAACGACGGCACGACGATGCTGACGGAAGCCGGTCCGCCATCATCGCCACCGCACTCGAACATCATCTTGTGAGCAAGTATACGAGCATGGTGGCTGTCGATAAGACGCCCGTTCGGGCCAGCGGTGATCCGCTGCAAAGTGAGCAGATTCCGAATTTGATGCCCTACGGGCAGAGCGGCAACGCCATCTTTGGATTTCCGGCGACGGCAACCAATGGACCGCTACTGCTTTTCCGTGGCATTGCGTGTCTGCTCGCCGCGCTCGCGCTGTTCGCGCTGCAGTGGGGTCGCGGATGGTTTCGCCATGTTCGTGCGCATTAGGTTCGCGAGGTACTGGGCTGTGGCGTGCCTGCTTTGTTTGGGCTTCTGGCAGCTCGGGCAGGGGGCCTACATCCCAGCCAAAGCCTGGCTGGCACAGGATCTCATGCAGCGCGCGTGGGTGCGGACGGGCATGGGACAGGCACGGGCAACACCATGGCCCTGGGCTGATACCTGGCCGGTCGCAAGATTGACGGCCAGATCCGGCGCCATTGATCTCATCGTGCTGGCGGGAGGATCGGGCCGAACGCTGGCCTTTGGCCCAGGTCACCTGAGCGCCAGCGCGATGCCGGGCGAAGTCGGCAATGCCGTAATCGGCGGTCACCGGGACACGCACTTTCGGTTTCTCCAAAGTATTGAGCCAGGCGAACGGCTGAACCTGGAATTGAGTAACGGCCGAAAGCATGTGTACGAGGTCGTTGCTGTGGACATCGTAGATTCACGCAAAGGTGCCCTGCGGCTGGACACAGATGACGCGATGCTCAGCCTGGTTACCTGCTACCCATTCGCTGCGCGTGAGGCCGGCGGCCCACTGCGTTACGTCGTAACCGCGATAATGCTTTATTGACTGGGTAGCGGTCGCCACATAGGCTAGCTAGCCTTGAAGGAATCACCTAAAGCAAAACTCACAGAGGGGCCTGTCGGCCGACACCTCGTCAACATGACCGTGCCCATGTTGCTCGGTATCGCGACGATGATGGGGCAGGGCCTGATCGATGCATGGTTCCTCGGTCAGGTCGGTGATCGCGCGCTCGCCGCCTTCAGCTTCGGTTTTCCAATGCTCATGATCATCACGAGCGTCGCGATCGGTTTGGGCGCCGGCACATCCTCGGTCGTTGCGCGAGCTATCGGTGCCCAAGATCACCGTCGCGCGAGGCGCCTGGCTACGGACAGCCTGCTGCTGTCTTTTCTCATCACGGCAGCGTTGGCGGTGATCGGTGTGTTGACGATCGATCCCTTGTTCAAATTGTTGGGCGCGCCGGCCGACATGATTCCGATGATCCGAGGTTTCATGACCATCCTGTACAGCGGCATACCGTTCATGGTGGTCGGCATGGTGGGCACCAGCAGCATGCGCGCTACAGGCGATACGCGCTTACCCGGCAAACTCATGATCGCTGCCGCGCTGCTTAACGTCGTACTGGATCCTATTCTGATTTTCGGAATGGGACCGATCCCGGCAATGGGTCTCAATGGTGCGGCGGCAGCAGCACTGCTCGCCAGGGGCACTATGTTCATCGGGACAATCTACTTCCTGGTGTATCGCCTCGACATGGTGAGTTTCAACAAACCGGACCCGGCCGAACTCAGAAAATCATGGGGCGATATTTTGCACGTCGGTCTTCCGGCGGCGGGTACCAACGTGATTATTCCTGTGGCCGTGGTATTGATAACCGCGATGATTGCGCGCTTCGGACCTGATGCCGTGGCGGGATTCGGTGTCGCCAGTCGCCTGGAGTCAATGGTACTGGTTATCTACTATGCGTTGTCTTCGGTTATTGGTCCGTTTGTCGGGCAAAATCTTGCTGCAGGGAGAGAAGGACGAATTCAGTTATCGCTGCGCCTGTGCGCACAGTTTTGTCTTGCCAGCGGCATTGTCATTGCGGTCCTGTTGGCGTTGTTTTCAGGAATCCTGTCGAGTCTTTTCAGCGAGAACGAAGCGGTGGTGAGCGTTACCCGCCTGTTCCTCTGGATAGTACCGATCAGTTACGGCGCATACGGCATCGTCATGGTGATGAACGCGGCCTTCAATGGGCTTGGCAAACCGATGCCCGCTGTGTACATCAGTGTCACCCGCATGATTGTGGTGTACGTGCCGCTGGCACTCGTTGGCATGCAGTGGTTCGGGGTTGCCGGCATCTTCGGCGCGTACGCAATCGCGAACCTTCTCTCTGGTTTAATGGGCTACGTCTGGGCCAAACGTACCGCCCACAATTTGCTTGCGGTATCCCAGGTGCATGCCGATGCCGCGACTGGCCATGAACAACAGGAACGCGAGCCATAGGCCATCGTTGCCTAGCGGTTGCAACAGATACCAGGCCGGCAGAAAAATCACGATCGTTGAAAACACCATGACATTGCGCATTTCTTTCGCGCGTGTCGCGCCGACGTAAACACCGTCATAGAGAAAGCACCATACCGAGACGACGGGTGACGCAATCATCCATGGCAGGTAGCGAATTGCGGCCTCGCGAACGTCTTCCAAATCGGTCAATACGCCGATGATCAGCGTGCCGAAGAGCGCGTAAAAGGCCGCAAACCCGACGGCGAAAATCAAAGACCACCTGAGCGTGAGTTTTACAGTGTGCTCAAGCGCACCGCGGCGCTTTTCCCCGATCGCCTTGCCGACCAATGCTTCCGCGGCATGCGCGATACCATCGAGACCCAGCGCTGTCAGGAACTGAAAATTCATCAGGACCGCGTTCGCTGCAAGTACGAGCCCGCCCAGTCGTGCGCCTTGTGCCGTGATAAACGAAAAGGTGAACATCAGCGCCATAGATCGCACGAAAAGGTTTGCGTTGATGGCAAAGAATGCCTTATACGCGGAAAAATTTGTGAGCCGATCAGCGGGCCAGTGTCCAGGTCGTTGTCGCAGTGCGGACAACACGAATAGTCCGCCGACGATCAGACCCGAGTACTCAGCAATAACGGATGCCAGTGCAACGCCATCGACCTTCATGCCCAGAACCACGACGAACAGCAGGTCGAGCGCAATATTTGTCAAGTTGATTGTAAGAAAAATTACCAATGGTACGCGGGCATTTTGCAGGCCGATAAACCAGCCGATAATGGCGAAATTTGCGAGCGTACTGGGCGCGCTCCAGATACGAATGAAGAAATACTCTGCCGCATACCTTTGCGTTTCGACATCACCACCGAGCAGCTTGAGCGCGAGCGTGCTGATCGGTACCTGTAACACAATGAGCATTACGGCGATCACAAGGCCGACGACCAGCGCTTGCCCGAGTACGGCACGCAAACCTTCATGATCGTTGGCACCGAAACTCTGTGCGGCGATTCCCGTGGTGCCCATGCGCAGGAAATTCATACCTATGTACAGGACGGTGAAAATAGTCGCACCGATGGCCACCGCGCCGAGATACGCAGAACTGTCGAGGTGACCCGTAACGCCGGTATCCACCATGCCCAGCAATGGCACGGATATGTTGGAGAGAATCATGGGCGCCGCGATGCGCCACATGTCTCTTGCCTGCGGTAAGGGTGCTGCGCTCAAGCGCCTATGATCCGAAAGCGTTTACGCCCGTTAATTCCATGCCGACAACAAGCTGGTGAACAGTCTCTGTACCTTCGTAGGTAATGACACTTTCAAGATTCAGCATGTGGCGGATTGGCACGTATTCCGCGGTGATACCGGCGCCACCAAGTATGTCGCGTGCGTCTCGCGCGATATCGAGTGCGGCACGGCAGTTATTCCACTTGGCGAGTGAAACCTGCGTTGGGCTCATTTCTCCCTTGTCCTTGAGCCGCCCAAGTCTTAAGGACAGCAGTTGCGCCATCGTTATGCGCCGGCTCATGTCCGCAAGACGAATCTGGATGGCCTGTGTATTTGCCAGCGGTCGTCCGAATAGCACACGGTCCTGCGAGTAGTTTATGGCCTCGTTGAGGCAGGCCTGGGCTGCGCCAATGACGCCCCAGGTAATGCCATAACGTGCTTGAGTCAGGCAGCTCAACGGTCCTTTCAGGCTGGAGACACCCGGCAACACGTTTGCCTGCGGGATACGCACATTGTCGAAGAACAGCGCACCGGTTACGGACGCGCGTAGTGAAAATTTATTTTTTATTTCTTGTGTCTCGAAACCCGGCATGTCCTTTTCGACGAGAAATCCCAGTACACCATCATCGGTCTTCGCCCAGACCACCGCAACATCCGCGATCGTCGCGTTCGTAATCCACATTTTCGAACCGTTGAGAATCCAGTCGTCACCGTCTCGTTTGGCGTGCGTTTTCATGTTGCTCGGATCCGAGCCGCCGTGCGACTCCGTCAAACCAAAAGAGCCAATCGCTTCGCCCCGTGCCATAGCGGGCAACCAGCGCTGCTTTTGTTCTTCCGACCCATAGGCATGGATCGGGAACATGACGAGGCTGCTTTGCACCGATACGAAACTGCGCAGGCCGCTGTCACCGCGCTCGAGTTCCTGACAGATGAGCCCGTAGCTGACACTGTTCAGGCCGGCACAATCGTAACCCTCGAGGGAGCAGCCCAGCAGTCCCAGCTGTGCTACTTCGCCGACCAAGTGCTGCGGAAATTCGTGCCGCTCGAAGGCTTCACGCATTAAGGGAATCACTTTGTCGTCAACGAAGCGGCCGACACTGTCTTTCACCATGACTTCGTCTTCGGCCAGTTCCGAGCGAATGTCATACAGGTCCATGGGGTCAAGTTTGGTAGTCAATGTCGTTGTCCTGAAGTAGTTGTCAGTCTGTTTAAACGGGTATGCCTAGCCGCCTGTACATAACGGATAGTAACCAGACGGGCCCAATCATCAATAGCTGCAGGTCTTGCAAGACAGCACGCACGTTGCCAGGTCCGCGACGGCCGAACCAGAGGCCAAACATTCCAGCGATGAGCAAACCGCCGCACACCCGCAGTTCAGGATAGCCGGAATCCGCGAGCCATAGCTGAATCGCAGCCAGACCCATTAAAAACGGCAGCATACCAATGGCCAGAGATAAGGAAATGATGAAGTAGTAAATTGCTGTGGCCATCAGAAATGTGCTGCCCCAGTTCAGAAGCGGGGAGATTTCATGGAATTCAGGCGGCGCCGGCAGGTGCCACAGCAGACCAGTCGTACTGACAACGACCATGAATACCGCCATCCAGTAGACAGCCGTATTGTTGATATCGTTGTGGATCTGCTCGAAACGAGTCAGCCACTCGTTGGATTCGTCCATCAAAATTCTCGCAAGGCGGGGTCGTTATTCTACTGATTATCTTGAACATAAGGGCGGCAATTAAGTCTGTGTTCAGGTGGACGATGCTTACAATGTACCCGTGAACACTACAGGCAAGAGGAAAGATGATGAACACTAAATCGCCGAAAATTATTCTCCTGATGACCGCATTCGTATTGTCTGCGAGCGCTTGTAAGACGCTGGATGCCTACACACGCGAAGAGCAGCTAAGCTCAGCGACAAAGGGCGCCTTGATCGGTGCGGCGGCAGGCGTGGTTGTTGGCCTCATTTCCGGCGACGACGCAGTTGAGCGCAGGCAGCATGCCCTGATCGGCGCAGGTCTGGGTGCGCTCGCCGGGGGCTCGATCGGCTATTACATGGACAGGCAGGAGGCCAGGCTGCGAGCTGAGCTGGAAGGCACTGGCGTTAGCGTTACGCGCAGGGGCGACAACATCACGCTGAACATGCCCGGCAATGTGACCTTTGCGACAGATAGCTCGGATCTGCGTCCCGCGTTCTTCGCTGTTCTGAACTCCGTTGGCAAGGTGCTTGGCGAATTCGACCAGACAGTTGTTGAGGTTGCCGGCCATACTGACAGCACAGGAGCGGAATCGTATAACCAGGTTCTATCCGAACGGCGCGCGGCAACTGTATCGAGCTATTTGCAGTCTCATGGCGTCATCAGCCAGCGCGTGATTACTGTTGGCATGGGCGAGACCTGGCCGATGGCGAATAACAGTTCTGCCGCCGGTCGTCAGGCCAACCGTCGAGTTGAGATCACTATGGTGCCGCTTACGGCCGGATAAGAAACGACTTTTATGGCACTCTGGAAGTGTCTGCCCTAGAACTGACAAATAATAAGCGAGGGCAACTCTTGAACCAGACGTTCCAAAAGAGCGATACCGGTAGCTGGATCGAGGTCACAGGCTTCGTGAAGCGGCTGCTGTCGGACGATAACGATGGCCTGCGCCATCAGCGCTTCATTATTGATGCCGGTAGCGATCGCTCGCTGCTGATTGCTCATAACATCGATCTTGCCGCGCGAGTCCCTGTTGGCATGAGTGACCGGGTTCAGGTCCGCGGCATGTACGAGTGGAATGAACTCGGTGGCCTGGTGCACTGGACGCACCACGACCCGCACGGCGTTGAGGACGGCGGCTATGTCCGCTACCGAACGAAAATCTACCAGTAGGAGCGGCTCTTAGCCGCGACCTTATCACCAGTCCTTAAGAGGCCAGTCGACCGGGGAGTCGGGTGGCCAGGGCAGGTTGGCCTCCGCAATCAGCCGGGCAAAGTTCGGCGTGGCTTCGAGATCGAATGGCGCACCACAATGGCAGTCTGTAGAGATAATTATCAGCGATATATGGCTGTGTGGGCGCGAGTCCAGTTCTGCAGCCCGTTGATTGGCCTTGTCGCGTTGGCCGCCGATTGCAAATTCTACAACCAGGTCTTGCGTGTCCTCCGAAGCGTTCGCGACGATCTTGTCGAGCAGTGATCTTGTTGCTGCGGCATCGCCGCGCGCCGCTGCAAGTACAAATTGAAGCCCAAGCAAAGGAGTGCTGCGTCGAATATCCCGGTTGATGACGAGTTCCGCATCGTCAAGGCGACCAGCCGCCAGGTAAGCCAGGATTAAATGCCGGGTAAGCCGAGAATGCGGCGTGATCTCCAGTCCTTTGCTCGCCGTATCGATTGCCACGTCGTAATTACCCAGGTAAACATGCGCACCCGAAGCACCGGCCCAACCCTGGTATGCAAGTGGGTCGCAATTGATCAAGCGCTCAGCCAAAACCTGGTATTCGCGAGCCTTGCCATAGGACACAGTTGTCATGTGCAACCAACTAGACTGCACGCAGGCTGGTTGTGCGACTATTTTGTCGAACAACGCAGGCAGTCCTCGCCATCTACCCGTTACGAACGCCAGATCAAAGGCAGCCGAGAGACGTTGGGATTCACCCGGTGCAGTGCGTATGGCATTTTCGAGGTCTTGTTCGAGCCGTTCAAACGCAGCGGTGCGCTCCGCTTCGCTTATCTTTGAATCAAGGACTGAGTCTGTCAGGAAATGCGTGAAATAGTCTGCGTGAAGCAAATAGGCGTGGGACAGGTCCGGCGCCAGCGCAAGTGCCTTTTCGAGCCAGTTGTTTGCCTCCAACAAATCGTCCAACATGGTAGTGGCGCCATGCGCCAGACTAAAAAGCTCGAGACCCTTTTGGTAGGCGACGAATGCTTCGGGGTCGCGCAGACCGACAGCCCGCATCCTGTTGAGCTGGTCGTCATCGAGTACGACATCAAGAGCCGTTGCGATTTTCTCGGCAATGTCGATTTGTACCCCGAAAGTGTCCTCGGTGTCATGGTCGTAACTCTCGGACCATAGATGAAAGCCATCGACCGCACGGATGAGCTGTGCCGTGACACGCAGGCGATTTCCGTCACGGCGTACGGACCCCTCAACGATGTGAGCCACACCGAGCGTTGCAGCTATCTCGGGTATTGGCAGTATATCCTCGCCCTTGAAGTGAAATGAAGATGTGCGGGCCGTAACGAGCAGCTCCGGGATACGAGTAAGGGAGTTGAGGATTTCTTCGGTCAGGCCATCGGCGAAATACTCGTCATCGGGTCCACTGCTCATGGCGACGAATGGCAAAACCGCGACTGATTTGTCGGTGACTTCAGTCTCAGGTGGTGCCTGTTCGAGTGTAAATCTGTCGACGAGCAAAAAGACCACCGCGATGCCGAGCACACCAATGATAATGAATTCGAGTTTGCGTCCGGTCTTGCCGGTTATTGATGTTGAGCGATCGACGTCACGTTAACGCTTGATTCCTTCGGGCGTCATTTCGTATGCCCAGGCGAACAGCAATGCAACGGGAAAGCCGACCACAATGAAAAATAGTATAACCGGCATAAGCCAATCAGGAGCGGCCACATTATCAAAGACAATATCGGCGAGTTGCATGATTACCCACGCGACTGCGAGGTAGGCGATGGCTACGCGGAAGACGTTACGGCGTTTCAGTTCCTGGAATAACTGGCTCAAGTGCTACCCTGCTGAGACCCTTTACGGGTGCTCAACATAGCAGATAACGGTGCACAAAAAAGGCCGCTCGGTGAGCGGCCACTAATTTGTTTCTTCGCGGGTTTTTGCCCTTGGGTACAAGGCCCGCTCCTACGTTGTTGGTCAGACCGCCATCTCGTTCCTGAGCTTCTTGATCGCGTTGACTTCAAGCTGGCGAATTCTCTCTGCCGATATGCCGTACTCGGCGGCAAGTTCATGCAGCGTCATCTTGTCCTCAGTCAACCAGCGCTCTTCGAGAATGCGACGGCTCCTGTCGTCAAGAATTTCGAGAGCAGCCGTCATGCGTGTCGTTGCATCCTCATTCCAGTCGGCCTTTTCGACCAGCGTTGCCGGATCCGCTTGCGGACTCGGCAGATAGGCAGCAGGCGTGAAATTTCGCTCGTCATCGGCATCAGGTGTCGGATCGAAGAGTGCGTCACGTGAGTACAGACGTTTCTCCATCTCCGTAACTTCTTCCGGTTTGACACCAAGGTCCTTGGCAACAGCCTTGGTCTCAGCATCGGACAGCCAGGACAGAGTCTTTTTCTTCTTGCGAAGATTGAAGAACAACTTGCGCTGTGCCTTGGTTGTTGCGACTTTCACGATGCGCCAGTTCTTAAGTACGAATTCGTGAATCTCGGCGCGAATCCAGTGCACGGCAAACGATACCAGCCGCACACCATAATCAGGATCAAATCGTTTGACGGCCTTCATGAGGCCGACGTTGCCCTCTTGAATGAGGTCGTTCAGGGGTAGGCCGTAGCCTGTGTAGCCCTTGGCGATATGGACAACAAAGCGCAGGTGCGCCATAACCAGGTCGCGAGCGGCGTCAAGGTCCTCGTTCTCACGAAAACGGTTGGCCAGCGCCTGTTCGTCTTCCTTGGCGAGAACGGGAATGGCGCCGACAGACTGGATATAGGCGTCAAGACTGCCTACCGGCCCGGCCAGCACAAGGTCGTAATTGGGTTTCGCAACAGCGCTTGTCATCGGATACCTCCGTTCCTGGTGTTAGATTTTAGCACTCACAGGCTTAGAGTGCTAACAAACGCCACAAGTTCCCCATGCCAGGAAGGAATAATGTTATGAAAACCAGTTATTTAGGGTCTTGTGCAGCGCTGGATTATGTTTAATCAGCGGGGCTCGATTCGCCGCATATGGCGTGCGGCGGTAAACCATGAGCTGAAAAGGCCCAGGAAAACACCGATACCAACGATCGCGGCGCACTCTGCCGGCCCGAGCGAGGCCATTGAGACATTGCTCTGATAAAGCCCGGCGAGCTTGGCAACGGGGTCTTTGAGCAGGAAAAATCCGTACTGAACCAGCAACAGTGCCAGTGATCCGCCGAGCAGGCCATACCAGAATCCCGTCCAGAGAAATGGTCGCCGCACGAAGGCGTTGCTGGCACCTATTAGTTTCGTGACCTCGATTTCGTCGCGACGACTCTCGATGTCCAGCCGAATCGTATTGCCTATGATCACAATAATGGCGACGCCGAGTAGTGCTGCGCCGATTGCGACTGCCTGGCGCACGATGTCGAGGATTGCCTGAAAGCGCTGCACCCACTCTGTATCGACCTGCACCAAATCCGTTTCCGGAAGGTTGGCGATTTCCTCCTGTAGCAATACTATTGACGCAGCGGTATTGCCCGGGCCCGGTCGAACCACAAGCGTATGTGGCAGCGGGTTGTCTTCGAGTTGGTCGAGAGCGGCCCCGAATCCGGACTGTTCCTTGAACTCCGTCAGCGCATCCGCCGCTGTTATCAGTTTGACATGCTCAACATCGGCGCGTTGACGGATAATTCGAGATAGCCCTTCTGCTTCACTCACCGACACCTCTTTGCGCAAGTACACCGAAAAATCCAGGGCGTTTTCCCAATTGCCGCTGATGGATTGTGCGTTCTTGACAACGAGGTTTATGGCCGCCGGCAAAGCGAGTGTTACAGCGATGACGAGCACGATCATGAAGCTGGCGAAAGGTTGGCTACCCAAGCGCCCCAATGAACCAATTGAGGTACTCAGGTGGCGTGCCGCCCAGATCGAGAACGCACCCGAGGAGCGCACCGGTGCGACAGCATCTGCATTTCGCGTTACTGCCATGTATCGTCCTCCACCTGCAAACGACCTTCTTCAAGCGCAATACGCCGGCATCCCAGCCTGTCGATAAGAGAAATATCGTGGCTGGCAATCAATACCGTTACACCAACTTCGTTAAAGCGCCGAAATATGCGCATGACCTCAAGCGATAAATCCGGATCCAGGTTTCCCGTTGGCTCGTCTGCAATCAGGAGTTTCGGTCGAGTGACGATAGCGCGGGCAATGCCGACTCTCTGCTGTTCGCCCGCAGAAAGTGTCTGCGGATTTTGCTTTTCCTTCTTCAACAGGCCGACCTGATCCAGTGCGGCCCTGACTCTGCGGCCGGCATCACGTTGCCCGAGTCCCGCAATGATCAGTGGCAGGGCAACATTATCGAAAACCGGGCGGTCGTAGAGCAGCTTGTGGTCCTGAAAGACCATGCCGATCTGGCGGCGATAGGCGGGAATCCTGCGGCGTTTGACGTCACGGGTGTTCTGACTATCGACAATCACGTCGCCGCTTGTCGGCCGGTCGATCAGAGCAATGAGCCGCAGCAGCGTACTCTTGCCCGCGCCTGAGTGACCGGTCACGAATACCATCTCGCCTTTGTCCACAGTCAGACTCAAGCCGGACAATGCTTCTTGTCCGCCGGCGAAGCGTTTGGTGACGTTATCGAGACGGATCATCTGTCAATTTTCTCAAGCTGTTCGCCAGATTGAAGTAAAGCACTAACAAACTCTCCTGCTGAGAATGGCTGCATGTCGTCTGCGGCCTCCCCGATACCAATGAATCGCACCGGCACTCGCAATCGATCAGCGATCGCAAGCAGAATGCCACCCTTGGCGCTGCCGTCCAACTTTGTGACGGTAATACCGGTCAGTCCAAGTGCTTCGTGAAACTTCTCGGCCTGTATAAGCGCGTTCTGACCCTGGCTGGCATCCAGCACCAACATGATTTCATGCGGCGCGGACTCATCACGACTGGCTACTACGCGCTTTATTTTTGCGAGTTCGTCCATGAGTCCTGCCTGGTTTTGCAGGCGCCCGGCGGTGTCTGCGAGCAAGATATCGATGTTGCGCGCCTTGGCGGCCTGCCAGGCATCAAAAATAACGGCCGCCGGATCCGCGCCGGAATGTTGCGCGACAACCGGCACGTTGTTGCGCTCACCCCAGACTTGTAACTGTTCAACCGCTGCTGCGCGAAATGTATCGCCGGCGGCGAGCATAACGGAGTGACCATCGTCCTGGAAACGTCGCGCAAGCTTGCCGATGGTTGTCGTCTTGCCCGCGCCATTGACGCCAACCATCAGAATGACGAACGGTGTATCTGAGCTGTCGATCTCAAGTGGAATTTCGACCGGATCCAGAATGCTCAGCAAGGACTTCTCGAGGCCCGCTCGCAGCGCTTCGATATCGTTGAGTTCCTTGCGCGCGAGTCGTTGCTGCAGTTCGCGGATAATACGTTCGCTGGTGTCGATTCCTACGTCAGCCATGACCAGCAGCGATTCGAGTTCTTCGAGTACGTCCGCGTCGATCGTACCGCCCGGCGCAAGCCTGGCCAAATCGTAGGTCAGCCAGTTATCACCGCGATTAATCTTCGCCCGCAGACGCTTGATGAAACCTGGACGCTTTTCGGGCTTTTCTTTCTTTGCAAACATCGCTATACGTTGGTTGTAGGAACAGCAGGAAAATTATGGTCAGGCAAACCGGCAACAAAAAATCCCCGGCGGGACGGCTGCGTATTGTAGCGGGAAACTGGCGCAGTCGTCTTTTGGATATTGCTGATGTGCCCGGTCTGCGGCCCACGTCAACGCGCATTCGGGAAACGTTGTTCAACTGGCTCGCGCCCAGCTTGCCCGGAGCAAGGTGCCTGGATTTGTGCGCGGGAACGGGCGCCCTTGGCCTCGAGGCATTATCGCGAGGTGCGGCAGTTGCTGTATTTGTAGAGCGGTCGGCCAAAGCTGCGCGCATGCTGCGTATGAACATCGAGACTCTGCAGGCCGAAGGCGCGGAGGTGTTGCAAATGGATGCACTCGACTTCTCTCATGCTCAGGCGTCTGCTCCGTTCGACCTTGTCTTTCTCGACCCGCCGTTTGCTGCAGACATGCTCGACGATTTGTGTAGACTGTTGTCCGAACGAAAATTGCTGGCCGGCAATGCCAGAATTTACCTGGAGCTGGACAGGAACAAACCGGAACCCAAGCTGCCCGAAGGATGGCAGGTATTGAAGAACAAGACAGCCGGAAACGTTCGTTACATGCTCGTTACGCCAGATAAAGACAGGAGCGGATAGATGACAGTATCTGCAATGTACCCCGGAACCTTCGATCCGATAACGCTTGGTCATGAGGACCTGGTCCGCAGGGCAGTTCGTCTTTTTGACCATGTGGTCGTGGCCATCGCTGAGAATCCAAGTAGCAAGGAACCGATGTTTTCGCTTGACGAGCGTGTTGCGATGGCGGCCGACGCGCTCGCGGGTGTCGAGCGTGTCGAGGTGACCGGCTATCTCGGCCTGACCGTTGACTTTGCGCGTGAGCATGATCTCGGCGTGATTATTCGCGGGTTGCGAGCTGTCTCCGACTTCGAGTATGAATTTCAGCTCGCGAATATGAACCGTCATCTGACGGACGAGGTGGAGACCGCCTTTCTTACGCCCACGGAAAAATATACATTTATCTCGTCGAGCCTGGTGCGAGAAGTCGCAATGCTTGGCGGTGATATTTCGGAATTCGTTTCGCCGACGGTTCGCAAGGCGTTAATGGATCGCCGTAACCGCGCCTGAGTTCACCTCTGACACTGTTTGCAGTAATAAGTCGAGCGTTGGCCTTGTGTGATTGCGGTGATGGGAGTGTTGCAACGCCGGCAGGGTTCACCCTCGCGGCCATACGCTTCGAGTTGTTGCTGAAAATAACCGGGCTGGCCGTCTCCGCCATAGAAGTCGCGAAGTGTCGTTCCACCTGCTGCAATGGCATTGTGAAGAACGTCCTTGATGGTCATCGCTAGCCGGTCATATCGCTGTTGCGATATTCGCCCGGCGGCACGACAAGGATGAATGCCGGCCAGGTACAGGGCCTCACTTGCATAAATGTTGCCGACGCCAACGACAATGTGCGCGTTCATGATGAATGGCTTGATACTGACGCGCCTGCCGCGAGATTTCTGCCGCAGATAGTCTCCATCAAACTCGTCTCCAAGGGGTTCGGGGCCAAGTTTTTCCAGCAACCAGTGATGCTTCGCATCCGTTGTCCAATGCAAGGATCCAAATCGGCGCGGGTCGCGAAACCGCAGGGTCTTGCCGGTGGTGAATTCGATGTCCACGTGATCGTGGACGCCGGCAGGGGTGTCGTGATCGACAATGGTCACACTGCCGGACATGCCAAGGTGCAGAATCGCTGTGCCCTTGTCGGTATTGATGAGCAAATACTTGGCACGTCGGGTGACAGACGTGACGACTTGTCCTGGCAGGTTGCGATCAATATCGTGTGAGACAGGCCAACGCAAGCGACGATCACGGACAACAACACGTGAGATCTGGGTGTCGATTATGTGCGGCTCAATGCCGCGACGGCTGGTTTCTACTTCAGGCAGCTCGGGCATGCCTTTATTTGATCTTGGCTTCCTTATAAAGCACGTGCTTCCGAATGGTCGGATCGTACTTTCTGGTCTCCATCTTCTCAGGGTGGAGACGCTTGTTCTTGGTTGTCGTGTAGTAGTGTCCGGTTCCGGCACTGGATACGAGTTTTATTTTTTCGCGCATGAATTATTCCTCCGGCACCTAAATGTGCTGACCGTCGGCACGCAGGTCGGCAACGATTTTCTCGATGCCGTGCTTGTCAATGATGCGCAGACCCTTGTGAGAGACGCGCAAGCGCACGTAGCGACTCTCGGATTCCAGCCAGAAGCGCTTGCTGTGCAGATTCGGCAAGAAGCGTCGACGAGTTTTATTGTGTGCGTGAGAAACGTTGTTGCCGCTCATCGGGCGTTTCCCAGTCACTTGGCAGACCTTGGACATTGGGTTAAGTCTCTGATTTTACGATAAGTTGCCCGCGACGGGTGGGCAGAGAGCGCAACTTTATACCAGTGTCCCTGCTGCAATACAAGTGCTCATTCGGCCGCGGCGCGAATAAGCCTCAAATCAGGCCGCGGCTGGCCAGGGACGTGGCCGCTCCGTCACCAATTATAAGGTGATCGAGCAGCCGGATGTCGACGAGATCCAGGGCGGATTTCAGTCGTCTCGTGATGCGCTCATCGGCCTGACTCGGCTCGGCCACCCCCGACGGATGATTGTGCGCGAGTATGACGGCGGCCGCATTGACAGCGAGAGCTTCTTTGACGACCTCTCTTGGGTAAACGGAAGTGCCGTCGATGGTGCCGCGGAAGAGCTCATCGAAGCGCAGCACACGGTGGCGATTATCGAGGTACAGGCAGCAAAATACCTCGTGATCGAGGTGCTGCATGCGGGCCTTCAGGAAGGATTCGGTGTCTGCGGGGCTGCGAATCGTCTCGCCGACCGGCAATGACTCTGCAAAGTAGCGGCGAGCAAGCTCGGGCAGCGCCTTGATGGCGGCTAAGCGCGTTTTACCGATACCCTTACAGGCAAGAACATCCGCGTCAGGCGCATGCAGCATCGATCTCAGGCTGCCGAAACGGAGCATTAGCAAGGTGGCGGCTTCCCGGCCGGAGGCCGAACTGCTGGTGCTGATCAATGCAGCCAGCAATTCGATGTCCGTACTGTCCCTGTGCGAAGTGTCATCCACGGACTCATACTGTTGCTTTCAGGTATTTGGATACAATGAATCAATCTGACCTGTATGGCTGAATTCGCTGCGATTCACTGGAACTGGCCGAGCGCAACAGGCTAAGCTAACAGGCCTGCATATTGAGAAAAAAACGATGAACGTCCTGCTCGGCATTACTGGCGGCATAGCTGCATACAAGGCGCCTGATCTGGTCAGGCGCCTGCGTGAGCGTGGGGCTGATGTGCAGGTCGTAATGACAGCGTCTGCGGAGGAATTCGTAACGGCAACAGCGCTGCAGGCGGTCTCCGGCAGACAACTACGCTCCAATCTTTGGGACAAGGACGCCGAAGCTGCAATGAGCCACATTGAGCTGGCCCGTTGGGCGGATGTCGTATTGATTGCCCCCGCAACGGCGGAGGTAATGGCGCGCATCGTCAGCGGTGGCGCGCCAGACCTTTTGACGACAATTTGTCTTGCGACCGAGGCACCCATCGCACTGGCACCAGCAATGAATCACGTCATGTGGAACAACGTGGCCACCCAGACAAATCGTGAAATTCTCGAACAGCGTGGCATACACATTCTCGGACCTGACGTTGGCTCGCAGGCCTGCGGTGAGACTGGAGCGGGTCGCATGCTTGAACCTGACAGGATTGCGGCGACCGTATTCAGTTTAACCGGCGGTGAGGGCATACTTCTGGGCCGGATGGTTGTTGTCACTGCCGGCCCAACTCGCGAGCCGATCGACCCGGTACGCTATCTCACCAATCGCAGCTCCGGAAAAATGGGCTTTGCCATTGCGAGTGCTGCTGCAGCGGCGGGCGCTGACGTGATCCTGGTTAGCGGTCCGGTGTCCATCGCCGCGCCGCCTCGAGTCGAGTTGCGTCATGTTGAAACGGCCGAGGAAATGTTCGCGGCGGTACACGAAGTCATCGATGCGGCAGACATATTCGTTTCAGCAGCAGCAGTCGCGGACTACAGGCCGGCCAAGTGCGCTGCTCAGAAGATCAAGAAGAATGATGAGTCGCTCAGTATGGATCTCGTACGCTGTCCCGATATTCTTGCGTCCGTAGCAAGACTGCAGCGCGCGCCATTTACAGTAGGCTTCGCAGCGGAAACACAAGATCTCAAGCAAAATGCACGCGCCAAACTCGAAAACAAGGGGCTCGATATGATTATCGCGAACAGTGTTGGCGCCGACACGGTATTCGATAGCGACGACAACACTGTCAGTGTCCTTTGGGCGGGCGGCGAGAAGGACTTCCCATTGGCCACCAAACAGGACCTCTCACGCGATCTCATTGAGCTTGTGGCGGAACACTTCTATGCTGTGCGCAGCACCAGCAGTCAACCAAAATTGACGGTCATATCGAACAACGACTGAAGGACATCAGCTCTTGCGATCCATCGAACTGAAAATTCTCGATCCCCGGATCGGGGACTCTATTCCTCTGCCGCAATACACAACCGACGGCTCGGCCGGGCTGGACATGCGTGCATGCATCGACGAGCCAATCAACGTGGCTCCGGGTGAGACAGTGCTTGTACCAACCGGGCTCGCCATCCATGTTGCGGACCCGTCGCTAGCTGCCGTGTTGTTGCCGCGATCGGGTTTGGGGCACAAGCATGGGCTTGTACTGGGTAACCTGGTCGGTCTAATTGACTCCGACTATCAGGGACAGGTATTTATTTCGTGCTGGAATCGCAGTTCAAAAAGTTATGAAGTGCAGCCATCCGAGCGCATCGCACAAATGGTCTTCATACCCGTCGAGCAGGTCAAGTTCAGGGTGGTTGACGAGTTTGCTGCGACTGATCGCGGCGCTGGGGGATTCGGTCACTCCGGGACGGCCTGAGTACGGCCAACCATTGGTCAGCGTGTCGCTGCTCTTTAATCGATCCCTTTCAAGATCTTGAAACGATCAACATCGCCGCCAAAGCGGGCAATGATTTGCTGTTCGTCCGCCTGAAACTTCTCCAGATTCCGCATATGTCTGGCAATCGTAACCTCGGTGTCCCTCAGGTTTTCCGCCAGGTTGTTATCGATCATCGGTGCGTCGGGATTTTCACTGTACGGCTTGAAATATGACGCGTCGGCCTTGAGTGATTCCAGGCGGCGCTCAAGGTTGTGGAGATAGAGTTCAGTTACGCGCGATTGCGCTTTAAACAATTCGACGCGTCGGTCACGGTGCATCAGAATTTCTTCGATCGTCAGGTAAGTTGCCAACAGTGCCCGATCAGCGCGTTTCTGCAGTTCTAGCGCGACATGTATTTCTTTTTGGATGCGATCGGCCTCAAGCTGTTCTGCAGATTTCTTGCCTTCCAGGTTACCAATAATTACGCCATGATCGTTCAGGACATCTTTCGGCAGGTCGGCGTAGCGGGCCGGAATACTGTCGCCGTAATGCACGATGCCGTCGTTGTCCACCCACCTGTAAACCCGGGTGTCGCTAGCGCCGGATGCCAAAGATCCCAGCAGCAACAGCGCGAATGTCAGAGTTAATCTATACATAGGTGCAATATGTCATTCTCAAGTACCAAGTGTCGTTCGACTGGTTCTCCTTATTACAGCGTAATACCGGAATTACTACCAGCAAACTGTAAAACGATGCCTGGGCAACCAGTGCATTAAGAGACTACGCCGAATTGCTTGCGATAGCTGAGAACCGGGTCCAGGTATTGTTCATACTCACTTGATTCTTCGAGAATGTTAATCAAATCGTCCAGTTGCACGATGCTGACCACGGGAATATCCAGCGATTGCCGCAATTCCTGAACCGCGGAGTAGGGCCCCTGGCCGCGTTCCTGCCGATCCAGCGAAATAACGACCCCGGCGATTTCCGCCCCGGCTGACGTAATGATTTGGTAGGCCTCGCGCATGGCTGTGCCTGCCGTAATAACGTCATCTACTATCAGGACACGACCAGACAAAGGTGCGCCGACGATACTGCCGCCCTCACCATGTGCTTTGGCCTCTTTTCGATTGAACGAGTAAGGCACGTCAATATCGTGTTGCTCGGCGAGTGCGGCAGCGGCCAGAGTCACTAGCGGGATGCCTTTGTAGGCCGGGCCAAACAACATATCGAAGCGTACTTCGGATTCGGCGATCGCCGCGGCGTAGAAGCGCCCGAGTTTCGCAGCGGCGTAACCTGTACTGAAAAGCCCGGCGTTAAAAAAGTACGGACTGACACGGCCGGACTTCAGCGTGAACTCACCAAAACGCAAAACATTGAGCTCCAGCGCAAGTTCGATGAATTCTCTCTTGTACGCGCGCATGCTTTGCTCTTTCCTCGGTCCTGCCTTGGTCTTTCCAAGGGCTTCTGTATGATGGCCGCGGCTGACTGTTTTTCGGCCCGGAGTATGACACAGGAGTACAGCTTTGTTTCGCGTTATTAGTCTAAACGCCAATGGAATTCGGGCGGCAGCCCGCAAGGGTTTTTTCGAGTGGATGGACACAAAAAATGCCGACGTCATCTGTATCCAGGAGACCAAAGCACAGGTGCATCAGCTCACTGACGGGATATTTTCACCGCTGGGCTACCACTGCTACTACGAAGATGCCGAGAAAAAAGGTTATAGCGGCACGGCAATCTATACGCGCCATGAGCCGAAGAAAGTTGTACGCGGGTATGGCGACGCTGAATTCGATAACGAAGGGCGTTATCTTGAGGTGCAGCTTGGCGGACTCAACGTCGTGTCGCTGTACCTGCCATCCGGATCATCCGGCGACGTGAGGCAAGAGGCGAAGTATCGCTGCCTCGATTCTTTCATGAAACACCTGCAGAAACTGCAGCGCCGCAGATCGGAGACCATTATCTGTGGTGACTGGAATATTGCCCACAAGGAAATCGATCTGAAGAATTGGAAAAGCAATCAAAAGAACTCCGGCTTCCTGCCCGAAGAACGAGCATGGATGGACGAGGTCTTCGGTGAGCAGCGCTTTACAGATGCCTTTCGGGCCATTGAGCAGGAACCGGATCAATACACCTGGTGGTCCAATCGCGGTCGCGCCTGGGACAACAACGTCGGGTGGCGCCTCGACTACCAGGTGGTCACGCCGGGGCTCAAAGATAAGGTGCGACAGACCTCCATATACAAGGAGCAGCGATTTTCAGACCATGCGCCGCTGATCATGGATTACGATTGGGCCTATGACGGCTGATTCCCAACAGGGCAGGACACGCAAGGAGACTTTTAGAGAGGCGCTCCTGAATCGTCGCATGTTGATTTGTGTCTTTACCGGGTTTACGTCGGGCCTGCCTTTGTACGTCCTGTTCCAACTCATCCCAGCTTGGCTCACGGTTGAAGGTGTGGGTCTCGCGGAAATTGGTTTTTTCGCGCTGGTGCAGTTTCCCTACACCTGGAAGTTTTTGTGGTCGCCGGTCATGGACCGCATTACTTTGCCCTTCCTGGGTCACCGCCGCGGCTGGATGCTGGTGACGCAAATTGCGCTGCTTATTTCGATCGGCGCGATGGGGTATTTCAAACCGGATCTATCGCTCTGGACAGTCGCATATTTGTCAATCGCGGTCGCTTTCTTCAGTGCAAGCCAGGACATCGTTCTCGATGCCTATCGCCGCGAATTGCTGCCTGATGTTGAATTAGGCATTGGTAATTCGATACATGTGCAGGCGTATAGATTTTCCGGTCTCGTTCCTGGTGCTCTTGGCCTCATACTCGCCGACCATTTCGACTGGCACATCGTATTCGTTATCGTCGCGCTGTTCATGTTGGTCGGTATTGTAATGACGCTGGTCATCAAAGAAGCAATTGTGGAGCCGACACCACCGCGAACAATGCGTGACGCCGTGATCCAGCCGTTCCGCGAGTTCATTGGCCGCGCCGGACTCCGGCCTGCGTTACTGGTGCTCGCTTTCTTGTTTCTTTACAAACTCGGCGACAATATGGCGACAGCTTTGCAAACGCCATTCTTTATCGACGTGGGTTTTACGCTTACGCAGATCGGCGTGATCGCGAAGACTGCCGGGCTGATTGCTGCGATTGTCGGCGGTCTGGTGGGCGGCTTGATCATGGTGAAAATGTCGATTAACCGCGCGCTATGGTTATTCGGCGTTGTCCAAATCGTGAGCATTCTGGGTTTCGCGCTGTTATCGGAGATGGGTAAAAACCCCTGGATGCTCGGCATTGCTGTGGCGTTCGAGTACCTCGGCGTCGGCCTTGGATCAGCGGCATTAGTAGCATTCATGGCACGCACAACCAATCCGGCATTCGCCGCCACACAACTTGCTTTGTTTACGGCGCTGGCATCGGTGCCGAGAGTCTTCGCAAACGCAACAACGGGAGTCATCGTTGAGCAGATCGGCTGGACGAATTTCTTCCTGCTGTGTACCGCGCTGGCGGTCCCGGGAATGCTGTTGCTCATCAAAGTCGCGCCGTGGCATGAGTGACATCGAAGTTGCCGTCGGTCCGCTAGCCGAGCTCGACGACCCTGGCTGCCGTGAATTCGCCATCGGCGAAGGCGACTGGCCATTTAGAGGATTTGTTGTAAGACAGGGCGATGCTGTCTACGCATATCAGAATGTCTGTGCACACGTCGGGCATCCACTGAACTGGTCGGCACACAAGTTTCTGACGAAAGACAAGTCGGCAATCATCTGTGCATCGCATGGCGCGACATACGACATAAAAAAAGGAAATTGCATTGCGGGGCCCGCAAGAGGACGTTCATTGCAGGCGGTGGCGGTGGCGGTGCGTGACGGGGTTGTTTACGTAACAGGTCCAGAAGGGGGACAGTGACCCTAACTAGGGGGACAGTGACCGTAACTAAGGTGACAGGGACCATAACTCGTGGGAGTTAGGGTCACTGTCCCCCTATCTACAGTTTGTCCAGAAATGCCAGGGGATCGTGGAAGCCGCTCGGGATTTCACCCTCTTTCTGGCCGACGTAATCTTCAGGGTCCATGTCGACAGCGCCCGACCAATCGTCAGGGGCGCTTACTTCGATTGGAAATAGCTCCGGCCAGGCTTCGAGATCCACTTCGTCGATCGTACCGTCGAACTGTTGAATCTCGATTGTGCTGTCCTGCTCGTCGACGGCAACGACTTCAAACAGCGTTCCGTTTGAGCGGCGGAACCAGTGACCAATAACGGGATATTTGACAGCCATCGTTTATTCCCTGCGGCGAATAAATCCTCTCTACTACTAGTTATAGATGAAGATTCGCAAACCGCAAGAAATCAATCGTTCTATGCTGATTTTGTGAAACACCAGTCCCATATTCGGTGTCCTTGTCGCAATCCACGTTGCTCAAATTTGGTGCGTGGCCGATCGAGTGGCTGATCGCCGTCGTGTTCGCGGCGGTGTGTACAGCTGAAACGATCCGAGTGGGAAAGTATTTCGTCAATATGCTCCGCATAGTCCGCCCAATCAGTCGCGATATGCAAAGTGCCGTGGACGGCCAGCCTGGAGGCGACCAGTTCAACAAATTCGGGCTGTACGATACGACGTTTGTGGTGGCGCTTCTTGGGCCATGGATCCGGAAAGTACAGATTGACGCGAGCAAGCGACGCTTCGGGAATCTGCTGTTCCAGCACCTCCAATGCGTCGTGAATAATCAGGCGCAAATTTTCTACTCCAGCGTTATGTGCCTTGAGTAGACAATGGCCGACACCTGGATCGTGCACTTCAATTCCCAGAAAATTCTGGTCGGAGTTTTGCGATGCCTGTTCAACAAGCGTCTCGCCGTTGCCGAAGCCGATTTCCAGCACGATGGGTTGTGGCATTTGGAAGATGGCGTCAAATTGTGACGGGCTGGAAGTGAACTCCAGGCCATAAATCGGCCACAATTCGGAAAGCGCCTTTTTTTGCGATGGCGTCATTCGACCGGTACGGCGCACGAAACTGCGGATGGTCTTTCTGTGCTTGTCTGACATTGCCGAAACTTGTTTGGCGAGTGGCAGAAAATTATAGTCAAAAAGGCTTCCGATAACCGTTCCTTGCGCTGCTTGTCAGGCAACCATTCGAGCAAGAATATCCCGATCCAGGACAATAGTCTTGTATTTCAACTATGCTATTGGTATCGGCACACATACAACAGTATGCTTACCGGCATTAATCAAGACGAATGGGGGATGATCGTGGTTATTTCATACGAAATCAAAGGACTAAGCGAAACGTCCAGGTTAACGGCGGTCGCCGTTACTCTGTCAGCAGCCGTCATTGTTGTTTTTTCGCTACCGAATATCGCCGTTGCACAGGACGGCGTCGCGGGTGCGTTGCTTGAAGAGATTGTCACCACCGCACGCAAGCGAAGTGCGGCAGAGGCGGTGCAAGACGTTCCGGTGGCGGTTAGTGCTTTTGGGTCAGCTCAGATCGATGCTCTCTTCGTAAAAAAGCTTGAGGACCTGAGCTATATAATGCCAAACGTTCAGTTGGAATCCGTTGGCACGTTCCCAGG
>JACZTO010000007.1:0-11431 GCA_022573655.1 Pseudomonadota bacterium | reverse complement strand
TCGTGGTCAGGGCATCAATAGCTCAATTCCGTCGGTCGATCCGACAGTCGGCGTTTTTGTCGATGGGGTCTACATGGGCATCACGTATGGCGTTGTCATTGATACATTTGATCTCGAATCCATTGAAGTACTGCGCGGTCCACAAGGCCTGCTTTTCGGTCGCAACGTTACCGGTGGAGCAGTTGTTCTGCGCAATGCACGCCCTAATGGCGAGTATGGCCTGCGCTTTCGCGTGGGGGCTACAGACGAAGAGCAAGTTAATATTGCAGCGGCGATCGAGGGTTCGCTAATCGACGATATACTTGCTGCAAAAATGGTCGTGTATTACGACGACGATCCGGGCTATTTCAAGAATCTGAATCCGACAGCGGCAAACCCGGCGCCGCATCCGCTTCAGCCGTACTACCATACGCCGGCTGATGGCTCGAATGTCGCTGGGCTGCGCACCAGGCTGTTTCGGCCAATGCTGGTCTGGTCGCCGTCGGACACGGTCGACTGGACGCTGATTATCGAACACGGCATCACCGAAGGTGAAGGGGCTGCATGGACGAATGTGACCGCGCAACGCGCTGGGGCACAGCCTAATTTCGCAACCCTGTCTGACGAGACCGGATATACGGAAATCGACTGGACGCAAGTGACCCTTGAAACCAATGTCGCCGAGGTGGGCAATGGCACGTTGACCAATATCATGGCTTATCGTGGCGTGAATTCGGCATCGGCAGCCGACATCGACGGCACTGATCTGCCAATATTTGCGGCACCTGCTGTTACTGATCAGACGCAGTGGAGCAATGAAATTCGTTGGTCAGGATCCTTTAGCGACAACTGGGATTCGACGATCGGCTTCTATATTTTTCATCAGACCGTCAACTATCGAGAGGCGCGCTACATCTGGTTGCCGCCGCCACTCGGTCCTGCTCCGTTCGGTATCAATCTGCAAGCCGCACTGGGTGGCGACATGGATGCGAAGAATTTTGGCGCGTTCTGGAACAACGATTTTCACCTGAACGATGCATGGACGATTACCGCGGGTCTTCGCTACACAGATGAATCCAAGTCCGCGCAGATTATCATCGGCGGGTGTACCGACAACACCAGCTTCAATTGTGCGATGGATAATCTGAACGGCAAATGGGACAACATCACGCCGAAGCTGGGTGCCCAGTTCAGGATGTCCGACAACACGCAGTTATACGGCTTTTGGACACAGGGCTACCGCTCCGGTGGATTTAACTTCCGTAACGCCAGGCCTGATTTGATCCCGCCCGGGCCAACGGACGAAGAACAAAACAATACGTTTGAACTTGGTTTCAAGTCCGACTTCATGGATGGTCGCATGCGACTCAACGTGGCTGTATTCCACAACGAGATCAAAGATATGCAGCGCGAGCTCAACGTTCCTGATCCGCAGGTAATTGTGCTGCAGGCGACGATCAATGCGGGTGACGTTACCATCAGCGGCGTTGAAGTCGATTTCGTCGCGCTGATCACGGACACGTTTTCGATCAACCTGTCGTATGGTCAACAGGACGGAAAATACGATCGCGTTGAACCGGCATACGCTGCGTTGCTGGGTCCCGAGCTTCCGCGCCTGGCGCCGACGAATTACAGCGTAGGATTCTCATGGGATATCCCGCTTCGTAGTGCCGGACTGTTGAATGTGATGGCGAACCACAGCTTCCGCGAACGGCACCCATACAATGATTCCAATACCGAGTTTTTTGAGGATCAAAAACGCACCAACGCCAGCCTCAACTGGATCTCGCCGAGTGAACAATGGAATGTTTCGTTCTATGGCAAGAATCTCGAGGATGAGGCGAACTGGGGCAACCTGACTTCGATTGCGGGTCTCTGGACGGCCGGCCCAATGAAGAAAGGCCGTTTCTTGGGTCTTGAGGTGAATTTCCGCCTCTAGGCCTGGCCAGAATCGAGATCGCTTGTAACGGGCCGCCTTTCGAGGCGGCCTTTTTTCGCAAGGCGCTCGTGTTACAGGTCCGTGAATATTACCGGGCTGGTTTGCTCCGGCCGGCGGCCGACGATGCCTGCATAATAGTCTTGGCAAACCCGCATATCGGCGCTCTGGTCGTCCGACACTTCCAGCTTCGGACCGATGCCGAGTCGCTTGTTTTCATAGTCAAAAAAACACAGGAATATGGGCACGTTCGCACCTTTGGCCATGCGATAAAATCCGGACTTCCAACCCTTGGTCAGGCGTCGCGTCCCCTCTGGCGCGAGCGCGAAATAAAAATGGTCGTTCGCTTCGAAAGCCGATATTACCTGCTGCACGGCGGAACCGGCTTTGCTCCGATCTAGTGCGATGCCGCCAAGCGAGCGTAGCAATGGTCCCAATGGAAACCAGAACAGGGAGTGTTTCGCGAAGAAATGCACGTCAAGACCGATAGATACCTTGAAGAGCAGCGCCCAGATGCCATCCCAGTTTGATGTGTGGGGTGCCGCAATGAATATCGCCTGTGGTTCGTCGGGCACAATGCCGACACCGGTCCAACCACCCATCCACAACAAGAGTTTCGCTATTCGGGACAGCATCAGGACTGTTCCGCGGAGGGCCCACGGCAGACGCGCGCGCTCGAGCCAGGGGCTCTGGCCCTGGTCAGACTAGCGGCCACTCTTCTTGTGCATGTCTTTTTCAATGGAGAAAGTCACGGCCCCGGGGTCATAATGGAATGGATCAGGCTAGCAAAGCTTGGCCGTAGTTTACAAATGTTGCGCATCAACAATCCGTACTATTTACGCTAGACTCGGGCGAATTCACGATATAGGCAAAGCATAATGAATAAAATAAAACTATCGTCTGTTGTTGCTGTGCTCGCGGTCATGTCGAGCAGTATCGTTCTGGCGTCCCCATTGGAAGATGCGGTAGCGGCAGACTATCCGTATCTCGAAGAGCTGTTCAATCACTTCCACGCAAATCCCGAGCTGTCGATGCAGGAGGCGAAGACATCGGATCGGCTCGCCGAGGAAATGTCGGCACTCGGATATGTTGTGACACGCAATATTGGCAAGACCGGACTCGTCGGCATCATGGAAAACGGCGACGGGCCGACATTGATGATACGGGCCGACATGGACGGGCTACCGGTTCTTGAGAAAACAGGACTTGAAATTGCCTCCAGGGCGCGCCAGGTAAACCTGGAAGGCGAGGACATGCCGGTCATGCACGCATGTGGCCACGATATGCACATGACAACGCTGATCGGTGTTGCGCGACGCATGGTGGAGCTCAAAGATCGCTGGCAAGGTACTTTGATGCTTCTCGGACAACCGGCGGAAGAGGCAATCGGCGGCGCCAAGGCCATGGTGGCTGACGGTTTGTACGATCGTGTCGGGCGTCCGGACTTTGCGCTTGCGCTGCACGTAATCGCCAGGCACCCGGCTGGCAAGATCGTCTTCAGCGATGGCCTCATGTACTCGAGCGCCGATACGGTCCGCATTACCGTACGCGGTATCGCGGCACACGGCGCCGCGCCACACCTCGGCCGCGATCCTGTGCTGATAGGTTCGCAAATTGTGCTGGCGTTACAAAGCATCATTACGCGGGAGGTGTCACCCTTGATACCCGCGCTAATTACTGTTGGCGCTTTTCGCGGCGGTACGGCACCGAACGTAATTGCGGATCACGCACAACTGGATATAACGGTGCGCGCGAACGACGAGCAGACGCGAGCCATGCTGTTAAAAAGTATTGAGCGTGTCGCAACGCAGACGGCGCGGGCCGCCGGAGTTCCCGAAGACCTGCTGCCGATAGTGGATGTTTTTGATGATGGTGCGCCGACAACGACGAATGACGCCGCCTTGTCACGGCGTGTGCGAGCGGCGATGGTCGAGGGCATGGGTGCCGATGCATTCGTGGAGTGGTATCAGTCGGACATGGGTGCCGAAGATTTTCCAATGCTCGTCAACGTCGATCCGCCGATTCCCAGCGTCTATTTCGAGGTCGGCGGCACGCCTGCAGATGATGTCGAGGCCGGGACATGGGCCAGCCATCATTCACCGTTGTTCAAGATCGATGCGGAATCATCGATCAAGAAAGGTGTAGAAGCGATGACGCTGGCGGCGCTGGACCTGTTGCAACAAGAATAGCGTGACCGCGAGATCAGGGACGGGCTGCCAGCGCGGCGATGCCGCCAACGGCCAGCAGCGACCAGCCCAGCCACGGCAATGCGCCAAGCGTTAGCACCAGCGTGCCGGATACAACGCTGGTCGCGGCCACGACGAGCCAGTAACGCTGTCGGCGCTGCGTGTTGAGCTGCTCGCGAATTTCCTGCAACTCTGACGATCGCACGTTGAACTCGATGTCGCCTTTGGCCGCCTGCTTGCCGAGATAATGAATGATCGCCGGAAGCTCGCGCATCGCCTCTCTATATTGAGGCAGGTTGTCTCGCAGATCTTTTAGTAATGCGCGAGGACCGACCTGCTCGTCCATCCAGCGCTTGAGCACCGGGTGAGCTGTCTTCCACAAATCAAGTTGCGGATAAAGCTGTCGTCCCAGGCCCTCGATATTAAAAAGGGTCTTGTGCAACAAGATCATCTGCGGTTGAATTTCGACGTCAAAGCGTTGCGCCACCTTGAACAAACGCATGAGAAGCTGCGCGAACGAAATTTCGGCAAGCGGCTTGTTGAATATGGGCTCGCAAACAGTGCGAATCGCTGTTTCAAGTTGGTCGATACGCGTATCGGGTGGCACCCAGCCGCTATCGAGATGCAGTTTTGCAATTCGATGATAATCACGGTCAAAGAAGGCCAGGAAGTTTTCCGCGAGGTAGCGCTGATCCTCGGGGCTGAGTGTGCCGACAATGCCGAAATCGACAGCCGCGTACTTGGGTCGTTCCGGGTCCGTCGTGATGACGAAGATATTGCCCGGGTGCATGTCGGCATGGAAGAAATTGTGCCGGAAAACCTGTGTAAAGAAAATCTCGACGCCATTCTCGGCCAATACCTGGATATTGGCGCCCGCCTCGCGTAGTGCTTCCATGTCACTTATCGGGATTCCGTAAATGCGTTCCTGAACCAGAACTTCAGGACGACACAAGTCCCAGTAAATGTCGGGCACGTACAGCATGTCCGAGTCTTCAAAGTTGCGCTTGAGCTGCATGGTATTTGCGGCTTCACGCATCAGGTCGAGTTCATCGATGACCGTATGCTCGTACTCAGCGACAAGCTCGAGAGGCTTCAGCCTTTTCGCGTGTTGCCAATAGCGGTCGGCCAGTCGCGCGAGTACGCGCAACACGGCGAGGTCGCGTTCGATCTGTTGCAATACGCCGGGCCGGAGAATTTTTACGATAACTTCGGTGCCATCTTTTAGCTGCGCTGTATGCACCTGGGCGATCGACGCAGCAGCTAACGGCTCTGTGTCGAAGCGTTTGAATACGACATCGACGGGTTCGCCATACGCTGCATCGATTATCGCTATTGCCTGTTGCGCTGGAAACGGCGGTACGGCATCTTGTAGCTTGGCGAGTTCATCGGCAATGTCCGTTGGCAGAAGGTCGCGCCGAGTTGAAATTGCCTGCCCGAACTTCACGAATATGGGGCCAAGTTCTTCGAGCGCCAGGCGAATACGTTCTCCAAGCGGGGCCGAACTATCGCGACGGCGTGGCGCGAGGTAGAAAAGGAATCGCAGTGGCCGCAACAGGTGGGTCTGTTTGATGACGTCGACCAGGCCGTACTTCACGAGTACACGCTGAATGGCAATCATGCGGAAGATTGTGTGTCGAGTTGCCACTTAGGGTTGACTCATTAATCTGTTCAGTCGCGCTTCCAGGCGATCCACGTCGTCGCGTAGCGTGCCAATATCTTTGGCGAAACGATCAACTTCATATCGACTCGGTGTTGCGCGACTTTCTTCCTGTAAATACTCGCGAATATTCGTACCCATTGT
Source organism: Pseudomonadota bacterium (assembly GCA_022573655.1). GTDB lineage: Bacteria > Pseudomonadota > Gammaproteobacteria > Steroidobacterales > Woeseiaceae > UBA1847. Next base: position 5,529 of record JACZTO010000007.1, on the reverse strand, counting down.
TGAGCGGACCTCGCGGCCCCAACGACCCAGGCCCCGGGCAAATGTACCCAATTGATGCGCCGCAATGTCGCCGACAATTCCGGACAGCTCTTCTTCAATGTCAGGTTTGGCGAGGCCAAGCAGTCGCTGGAAATCGTGAGCGGTTTCAGCGTCGCCGCTGAGATCCAGTGAGCCATCGCGAATGGCACTTTCCCCGGACTGACCTGCCATACGCGCCAGTGTGACAAGAGAGCCACTAATAACGACATCCGGCTCCTGCTCCGATTCGGTGACGAGTTCAAGCAGGTCTTCGTGAACGATGAAGTACGTGGCAAGTGCCGTATCGCGAACGCGGACGGCGACGACGGTGCCGTCAAGTTTCGCGCACAGTTCACGCGCCGGGGTCGTTGCATGAATATTGCGATTCAGGATGGTTGCAATCGGACGCAGCGCCGCTTCGAGGACATTCATGGTGTCTAAATCCGATAGCCGACATGCAAGGCTACTATGCCCGCTGCGAGATTGTGGTAACGGCAGCGCTCAAAACCGGACTCCTGCATCATGGCTTTCAGCTCTTCCTGATTCGGGTGCATGCGTATGGATTCGGCAAGGTAGCGGTAACTATCCGCATCGTCGGCGATAAGTTTGCCAAGTGCTGGCAGTACCTTGAAAGAGTAAAGCTCATAGGCGGGCTTGATGGCTTTGCTCGGCTCGGAAAATTCCAGAATCATCGTTTTGCCGCCAGGCTTCAGCACCCGGTACATCGATGTGAGCGCTGCGTTCTTGTCTGTGACGTTGCGCAATCCGAATGCCATGGCGACGCAGTCGAAACTCCTGTCTGCGAACGGTAGCTCCTCTGCATCGACCTGAGCGATGCTGACGTTGCCGGCGACGCCCGCATCGACAAGACGACGGCGTCCCTGTTCCAGCATGGCGGCATTAATATCAGCGAGAACGACGTGCCCTTCTTTGCCAACCTTGCGCGCGAATTGCCGGGTCAGATCACCGGTGCCGCCGGCGAGATCCAGGACAACATTGCCCGGCCGCAACGCAGCCTGGTCAATCGCATAACGCTTCCAGATTCGATGCAGCCCGGCTGACATCAAGTCGTTCATGATGTCGTAACGACTTGCCACAGAATCAAATACGTCCCGCACCAACCCGGCTTTATCATCAGCCGAAACGGTCTGGTATCCGAAATGTGTCGTGTCGCTTGAGTGTTCCTGCTCTGCCATTGCTTATTATTCTTGACCCGGGCTTACAGTATATAACGGCTTAGATCCTCGTCTTGCGACAGTTCGGCCAGATGATCATCCACGTAGCCGGCGTCCACGGTCAGCGTGGCGCCACTCTTGTCGGCTGCCGAGAAGGAAATTGTTTCCAGCAGCCGCTCCATCACGGTATGCAGTCGCCGTGCACCGATATTTTCGGTGTTCTCATTAACCTGAAACGCAACCTCGGCAATTCGTCTTACTCCACTTTCCGTAAAACTCAGCGTGACTTCTTCGGTGTTGAGTAGTGCGCTGTACTGCGCGGTCAGCGATGCGTCCGGTTCAGTCAGGATTCGTACGAAGTCTTCGGTCGTCAGCGACTTGAGTTCAACACGTATCGGGAAACGCCCTTGCAACTCCGGAATCAGGTCCGATGGTTTCGAGGCGGTGAATGCACCAGACGCAATAAAGAGGATGTGGTCCGTCTTGACCATGCCGTACTTGGTGTTGACGGTGGAGCCTTCGACCAGCGGCAACAAATCGCGTTGCACGCCTTCGCGCGAAATGTCGGCGCCTTGAGTCCCAGAGCGTCGCGCAACCTTGTCAATCTCATCGAGGAACACGATGCCTTGCTGTTCAACGGCTTCAAGTGCCTGAACTTTAAGTTCCTCCTCATCGATCATTTTTGAGGCTTCCTCGTCGGTCAGATTACGGAAGGCCTCTTTCACCTTGAGCTTGCGGGTCTTGCTGCGATTGCCGCCAAGGTTCTGAAACATACCCTGCAGTTGGCTGGTCATTTCTTCCATGCCTGGAGGAGCCATTATTTCAACCCCGATCGGCAGTGCCAGGATTTCGATTTCGATTTCCTTGTTATCGAGTTTGCCTTCGCGCAGCATCTTGCGGAATTTCTGCCGTGTCTCGCTGTCGCCGGCGTCGCTCGCAGGTTCGGCATGTGTCGCGATTCCAACATTGTGTGATGGAGGTGGCAACAAAGCATCGAGAATGCGCTCTTCGGCCGCGTCCTCCGCCCGATGTCGAACTTTTGACACGGCGTCTTCACGAATCATTTTAACCGCCACGTCCATAAGATCACGAATGATGCTATCGACCTCGCGGCCGACGTAACCGACCTCGGTGAACTTGGTCGCTTCAACCTTGATGAACGGTGCACGGGCGAGGCGTGCTAGGCGTCGTGAGATTTCGGTTTTGCCGACGCCTGTCGGTCCGATCATGAGAATATTTTTCGGTGTGATCTCACTTCTGAGCGGTTCATCAATCTGTACGCGGCGCCAGCGGTTGCGCAATGCGATAGCGACGGCGCGCTTGGCTTCGTCCTGGCCGACGATATGCTTGTCCAGTTCCTGGACGATTTCTCTAGGGGTCATCTGTGACATGGTTTTATTGATTCGCGCGTTAATGTCCGTTTGGGTGCAAAGTGCGTGTATGCCCTATGGGTACTTCTACAGTTCCTCTACAGTGATGTTTTGATTGGTGAAAACACAGATGTCAGCGGCGATGAGCAGTGCCTTTTTTGTGATGTCAGTGGCTTCGAGTTTGGTGTTTTGCAACAGAGCTAGAGCTGCTGCCTGTGCGTAAGGTCCGCCAGAGCCAATCGCCATAATATCGTTTTCGGGTTCGATGACATCGCCATTGCCGGAGACAATAAAGGAGTTTTCGGTGTCTGCGACGCAGAGCAAAGCTTCCAGGCGTCGTAGTCGGCGATCCATGCGCCAGTCTTTCGCAAGTTCGATAGCAGCGCGCGTGAGATTGCCGTACTGCTCAAGTTTGCTCTCAAAAAGCTCAAAGAGTGTGAAGGCGTCGGCGGTGCCGCCGGCAAAACCTGCGATCACCTTGCCTTCTGCCAGCTGGCGGACTTTGCGTGCGTTGCCTTTCATGATGGTGTTGCCAATGCTGACCTGGCCATCACCGGCGATTGCGACCTTGCCGTTGCGACGAACTGAGACGATGGTCGTCCCGCGAAACTGTTCCATGGTGTTGTTCCTGTTACGGCGTTGGTGGCCGATTACTGCTAGCTTTTCCTGCGTGCCCGGGGATGTGTTTGGTCGTATATCTGGGCTAGATGCTGGAAATCAAGGTGAGTATAAACTTGGGTCGTCGCGATATTCGCGTGACCGAGAAGTTCCTGAACACCCCGCAGATCGTGGCTCGATTCAAGCAGGTGCGTGGCGAACGAGTGACGAAACAGGTGTGGATAAACGTTGCAATCAATACCTTGCTTGCGGGCCCAGTGAGAAACTCTCGCCTGCACGGCGCGCGGACTGAGGCGGGTTCCCCGATTGCTGACGAACATGGCTGTTTCTTGCGCAGCGGCGAGTGCCGCGCGGGACAGGTTCCATTTCCGCAGCGCTCGCAACGCATACCGGCCGACCGGAACAATGCGGTCCTTGTTGCCCTTGCCGGTTACGCGGACTGTCGCGTCCAACATGTCGACATCGCCGCAATTCAAGTCCGTTAGCTCGGAAAGGCGCAGGCCCGATGAGTACAACAACTCCAGAATGGCGCGGTCACGATCGACGATAGGCCCGTCTCCCGAGATATCGAGCAGGCGCGCCATGCGATCGACATCGAGGTTGCCCGGCAGCCGCTTCTTGCCCCTTGGTGCGGAGACAGATATGGCGGGATTGATGTCAACGTGCTTCTCACGAATCAGGTAGCGGAAAAATGTTCTGCAGGCAGAGAGCCTGCGTTGGATACTGCGTGCACTCAGACCCTTGCGGAAGCTGGTGGCGGAGAAAGCGCGAAAATGTTCGCTATCGAGTTGTTTCCATGAGTCCACACTCGCTTGCTTGCAGAATGTGAGCAACGCTTCGAGATCGCGGCGGTAGTTCTTGGACGTTTGCGGCGATAGCCTGCGCTCAAAATCGAGATGTTGTATGAACTTGTCTATCCAGCCAGCATCGTCCACGAGATCATGCCTGTCCGTCAATAGCGCTGGAGGGCACCGGCAAGGAGGTCGCCGAGCCGGGTCAGGAAGTCAGTGCTCATGCCGGGATGAAAGCGGTCGGTGTCATTGCTACCAATGGCCAGGAAACCGATTTCCGCGCCTTTAGCCAACGGTATCAGTGCTGCAGAACCTATTTCGCTCGCATCGTCATGAAACAGAAACTCGCGCTGTGCGTCGCGTATCTGCCCGCATCGAGCCGTCGGGCTGCTGAGGAAAGTCTTGAACGGCGTTAATTCATTTGCGTCGCGTTTGATCACATGCAAGAAGCGACCGGCATCAATGTCATCAAAATCGTCAGGGTCGCCAAACAAGACCAGGACCGCCTGATCGGCGCCGAAGCCGCTGCGCATGCCTTCTTCAAGTGCGGCAATCGTTGATGTCAGATTGGGTGACGCCAGCAATTGCATGGCCAGCTCATGTATTTTTGCGGCGAGCAAATCATTCGCGCGGGCGATTTCGATCAGGTCCCGCAACTTTTTTTCGAGTTTCAGTTCCTTTTGTCGCAGCACGGAAATCTGGCGCTCGACGAGCGATACAGCACCCCCCGTCGCATGGGGTAAATGCAGGGTACTCAACAGGGTAGCGTGATGCTCAAAGAAATCGGGATGAGCGACGAGGTAATCATGAGTGGCCTGCTCCGACGACTCAGCCTCGACGTATTTTGCTTTGGGTTGAATGCTCATTGTTTGCTCAGTCCTCCAGATCCATCATTCCTTCGCTGATCAGTTCGGCGTTTCCCGTAAGCCAGACAGGGCTATGGTCGCCGCGCCAGCTTACCATGACTTGGCCACCCGGCAGTTGCACGTTGACGTGCTCGTCAAGCAACGCCATTCGTTGACCGGCCACCACAGCTGCGCACGCGCCCGTGCCGCATGCCTGAGTCTCACCGACACCGCGCTCGTGCACGCGCAGGTCGATGTTTTGTCTGTCGATGATTGCCATGAAGCCGACGTTAATGAGTTGCGGGAAGCATTCATGGTGTTCTATCGCAGGCCCAAGATCGCCTACTGGTGCGTCTGCGACTGTCTCGACCTGCAGCACGCAGTGCGGATTGCCCAGGGACACAACGCAGATGTCGATATTCTTTCCCAACACGACAAGCTGGACTTGCTCGGTATCAAATTTCGGGTTGCCCATGCTGACAGTCACCAGGCCATCCGGATTGATACGAGCTTCGATGTGTCCCGCCGGGCTTTCGAGCACAAACTCCTGCGCAGAGCCATCATGGTCTGCCAGAAAACGGGCAACACAGCGTACGCCATTGCCACATTGTTCGACTTCCGAGCCATCGGCGTTAAAGACTCTGTAACTGGCGACGCACGCTGCGTCGGTCGTCGGTCCGATCCACAACAATTGGTCGAAACCAGGTCCGCT
>JACZTO010000074.1 GCA_022573655.1 Pseudomonadota bacterium | reverse complement strand
CGTCGCGATACGACCTTAGTGCGATCCGAAATCCCAGACGTTCGCCGAGCGGACCCGAAACCACCGCTCCTATACCTTGTGAGCCAAACTCGCCGGCGTCGAGTGTCAATCGAGTGTAGAAATTCTCGGTAGGATCGTTGCTGGTAACGTTGATGAGACCGGCCAATTCGTTAGCACCGTAGACCGTACCCTGTGGACCCCGAAATATCTCCACCTGCTTGATATCGAAAAAGCGTCGCCGCCGTACCGATACCACTCATGTCGACACCGTCCAACAACAAGCCAACAGACGGGTTGAGGGGTTCCGCAAATTGTCCGCGCTCGCCGATGCCACGAATCTGTATGAATCGTCCGCGGGAAGCACCACTTGAGAAGTTGACGTTCGGCGCCCGACTGAGCAATTCTTCCAGATGATTGACCGTGCCGGCCCGCCAATCAATCAGCGAAATCACGGAAACGCTCGAAGGCGTGCTCATGAGTGTGTTGTCACGAAGCTCACCGTGAACAACGATTTCTTCGACGACGCTATCATTCGCATCGACCGTTTGCGCGCCCAACAATGACGCTAAAAGAGCTAGGGAAGCTCTGATTTATTCAATGAACGGTTATAATACAGATCATCAACTGAAGCTGCACGGAGACCTTCGTAATGCGTCAACAAACGCTCGCCGATAATGGTTTTGAACGTTTTCGCAAGCGAACGCGTCGGGAGACGTTTTTGCTGGAGATGGATCAGATCATACCGTGGCGCGATCTGTGCAAAGTGATCAAGCCGTTTTATCCGAAGCAAAAAGGCGCGGGCCGCCCGCCAGTTGGACTGGAGCGAATGGTTCGTATCCATTTTTTGCAGCACTGGTTCAATCTGTCAGATCCGGCAGTTGAAGAGGCGTTGTACGATTCTCGTGCCATGCGCAGCTTTGTTGGCATCGATCTGGGTCGCGAGCCGGCACCGGACGAAACAACGGTGTGCAAGTTCCGGCACTTGCTGGAGGCACACGATCTGGGTGGCCGGCTATTCACGCTGATCAACGATTATCTTGAAGAGAACGGCCTCAAAGTCAGTACTGGCACGATTGTGGATGCGACCATCATTGACGCACCAACCTCGACTAAAAACAAAGAGGGCAAGCGTGACCCGGAGATGCACCAGACGAAGAAAGGCAACCAATGGTACTTTGGCATGAAGGGCCATATTGGAGTCGACAGTAAGACCAAGCTGATTCATTCGGTAGCGGCGACCGCGGCGAACGTCCACGACAGCCAACTGCTCGGTGACCTCCTGCACGGCGATGAAACCCGGGTGTGGGGAGACTCTGCTTACTCGGGGCAGCGCGATGTCATTATCGAACACGCGCCGCGTACCAAAGACTTCACCCACAAGAAAGGTGCTCGCAATCGACCGTTGAGTGCCGAGGAGAGATCGAAGAATCGAACCAAGTCGAAGGTCAGGGCAAAAGGCGAGCATCCTTTCCTGATTCTGAAACGGATCTTCGGCTTCAACAAGGTTCGTTATCGAGGCTTGGACAAGAATGCCAACCGCCTGTTTGTTGCTTGCGGATTAGTGAATTTGTACATGGCGCGCAGACAATTATTGCGACCAACATAGGATAGGTGCGTCTGCAATTTACCGTTGATCAAGAAAACAGGGCGTAGCGGCAAAGCAAACGAACAAGTCGTCTCGAACGCCAAGCATTTTCCGAACATTTGAACGCGTAATCAGAAAATCACATCAGCATATTTGAAAACACGAATTGATCAGACCTTCCCTAGATAAAGAATTTTCGATTGCGAACTAAGCTGACACACGGCGGACTCCTTAGGTGACTGTATAGACCGAAGGAGCGCCACGTCATGAATAACGTCTAGCGCAGCAACCTATTCCTACGCCGGTATTAACCGGATCAGGTGCGAAGGGTCCACCGCGTCGGTGTCTCAGGAAAATCCCGCCCCTTAGGCCAAAGCGTATTTTCGCGGTTGCTAATTTGAAATGCAATACCCTGATAAAAAGAGTTCGCACCGGTTCGCACCATTCTCCCCAAAAGTCGACGAGAACGCGGATATCCGACTGAAGTACCACGTTATCAAAATTTTCATCATTCACGGTTATCGTGTTTGTGAAAGTCTGTTTCTCCATGGTTACGTCCTTTCGATTTGGTCAGTCCGTTAAGGACCCTCAGCTGGCCAACCGCTTTTCAACCGGTGCCCAGGCCTTCGGTGCGAATGCATCGTCAAGCGGTGTGTCGGCGATATGGTTTGCATAGTTGCTCAGGGTCTTGAAGCTGATGCCTAAGATCACCTCAAGTATTTGCGCCTTGCTGTAGCCGGCTGCTAGGAAAGCGGCGATATCGTCATCGGATACGCAACCGCGTTGCTCAACAACGGCCGTGGTAAACGAACGCAGGGCTTCCAACTTGCTATCGGCAATCGGCTGGTCATTTCGGATCGCCTTGACGACGTCGGTAGGAACTTTTTGCAGATCGGCGATTACTGAATGCGCAGCTACGCAGTAATGGCATTCATTGAATCGGCTGGCTGCTAGAATCACTACCTGGCGTTCCGTCGGCGAGAACGACGATTCGTCGAAGATCTGTCCGATAGTCAGATAGCCTTTCAGGGCAGCCGGTGACTCGGCAAATACGCCCAAAAGGTTGGGAACAAAGCCGAAGGCCTTTTCAGCATTGCCCAGCAGCTCGGCCGACTTTGCTTGTGCAGTCTCTTTTGTATGTACGTTGAACTTGCTCATGATGAACTCCTGTTGATTGCTCTAGTGTTAAAATTAATCATTGGCCGCGTAACGCAGTACCGACCAACTATTCTGATTCAACAACCGATCGAGCTGGCCTGTGGCCATTAATGCCACGAGATCGTCGTGTCCGCCTATCGCTGATCGTCAATGAAGATCTGCGGGACGTTGCGAGCACCCGATCGCTCAATCATTTCCAGCTCCCTTTCCCGGCCCGACGTGACGTCGATTTCCGTATAGGGCACTCCTTTCTTATTCTTGGGTGAAATCTGCGAGGAGGACCAACCACTTGGTGACGACCTAAGAGGATTCATCGGTGTGTTTCTCGGCACCACCACGAAGTGAAGGCGCATATATCTTGTCGCTGATTTTCCTAAAGTATTCACTCAGGGGTGGAAATGCAGCACTGAGATTCTGGAAATCTGATCGCTGCAGAATCAATACCCGCGTGTCTTCAGTTGCAGTCAGGGTCCCTTTTGCTGCGGTCTCATCGGCTAGGCTGCGCTCACCCCAGTGATCGCCGGGTCCGAAAACGCGAACGAAGTCTTCTTCTTTTCCGATATTCGGTATTCGTGATTCCATGCCACCGGAGATCACCGTATAGAGGCCATCGATAATCTGTCCCGGCCTGCAGATGACATCGCCCTTGGCATAGCGACGGTAAGTCGTCGCTACGCCTGGATTGTTAGCGATCTGAACAATGCTGCGTGGCAGGAAATAGTCGAACAGCCAATTGAGAGCGACGCGCAATCGAGTGGAGAAGCCTGGCAACATACCTATATAGAGTCCTCGCCACATCACCCATGCCAACACGCCGGACAAGCGGAAGCCAAACAGCTCTGCAACAGCCTTGTAATTGCCAAGTGATACCAGCGAACCTTTTGGCTGGTACGCGAATGACTGTAGTCTCTTACTTTCTCGAGAGGCGACTATGTTTTTGGCAACAACTCGTGCTTCGCGTACTGCGTATTGCGCGGTAGGCGGCGCATAGCGAGTTTCGCCGCTGTCGTTGGGAGCGAGTGGAATTAGCGCAGCGTCTCCAACGCACCAAACATTCTTGCAGCTTGGCACCCGCAAAAACTGATCCACAGCGATCTTGCCACGTTGCAGCTCCAGGCCAAGATTCTTCGAGAAGGTTCGCGGGCCGTTTCCTACAGTAGTAACTAAGGTACCCGTCTCAATACGCGTGCCGTCGTCCAGGTATACGTCCGTGGCCGTCGCCGAAGCGATGCTTTTGTTGCAGGTAATTTCAATACGGCGCTTGCGAAGCTTCTTCGCTGCGTATTGGGCTAATTGCGGTGATAGTTCGGGCAAAATGCGTTCTTCACGCTGTACCAGGATAACTCGAATATCCTCGTAGTTGATATTTGGGTAGAACTTGAGTGTGCGGCGAAGCATCTCCGCCAGCTCGCCAGTCGTTTCCACACCGGAAAATCCACCGCCGGCAACAGCGAAAGTCAACAATCGCCGTCTCACGTCGGGGTCTTTCGTGACATCGGCATGTTCCAGACATTGAATAACATGGTTTCGCAGCTCATGCGCATCCGCGAGATTGCGCATGCAAAGACTATGCTCCAAGAAGCCCGGCGACAGTGACAGGTTGGTCTTTTGGCCTACGGCAATAACCATGTGATCGTATTCAAGAGTCTGTGGAAATCGCCGTGTACCTTGCAGCAACCTGATCTTACCTGCGTCTAGATCGACACCGGTCACTTCTGCCATTCTGAACTTAACGCCGGGCAACATGTAGCGAAGTGGCGTAACCGCGTCAGGCGCACTAATGGTTCCAGATGCGACCTCTGGCAACAGCGGTTGAAATACGAAGTAGTTCGTTGTGTTTATTAACTCGATTTCGAAATCGTGGGCGGCGTATCGACGTAAGTACTTCGCCGTAAAAGCGCCGGCGAATCCCCCACCGATGATAACCACTCGCTGTTTTGAGATTTTCATTTATGAGGGCGGCACGTCAGGCGTCGATGGACTGCATAGTTATAGAGTTGCCGTGGCGAAAGAAAAGGTTATAAAAAATGCTGCGATTCGCCCCAGTTTGTGGCTGAATCTAGTTTGACTTGCGATGAGCCAAAGCGGCCTTGACAAGCTCTTCCGGTACCGAGTCTGGCACCGCGCTATCGGGAGAGTCGAACGCCTGCTGTCCAAGCACAATGATGCGGCGATATTGCCGGATGAAGTAAGCGCACTCCCTGCACATTTTTACGTGCAACCAGCACATGAATTTCTGCCAGACGGGTAGGCCCCCCTCCAAGTAATCAACCATAAAGGCATCAAATTCTTTACAAGTCAACATGTTATACCCCGTACGCCAATACAGGTGTCAGCAGTGATTTTAGAGCTGAGCGAGCCCTGTGCAATCGCGTTTTTACGGCATTGATCTTTATTCTTAGTATTGCCGCAGTCTCCTTTGTCGTGTAGCCATCGATATCCCGCAGAAGTAGGACGAGCCGGTAGTCATCGGGCAGCTCGTTGATTTTCTCCCGGACAATGCTCTTCAGGCGGGTCGTATCGATCGATTCGCTGATCGCAGGCGACTGAATTATGGCCGTCGTTTCAATTCTATCGCCATTTTCATCGAAAATCGGCAACAGGTGTTCAATAGACTCCTCCTGCCGACGTGCCTGCTTTCTGATCCTCATCAGGCATTGATTGATGGTTATACCCTGGACCCATGTGCGTAGCGAAGATCGTTGCTCGAATTTATTGATACCCTCGAATACAGCCAGAAAAGTGTCCTGAAAGCAGTCACCAGCTTCCGCGTCCGATCGCAAATAGCGCTTTGCCGTCGCTAGCACCTGTGGGCCAAGCTGACGCACGAGTGTCTCAAAACATCTTTCTTCACCTGCACGAAGGCATTTCAACAATTCGGTCTCGCTGGCGCCCACATCCTGTGGGTCACTAATCCCAATATACTCAGCGGCTTCAGCGTCGTCGACAGCGCTTGAATCAAATAACATGTGGTTACCTCCGGTACACTTCTGACAGCTGTACGGCACAGTAAGTTCAGTGTCAACATTCCTGCAGGTACCGTACAGCCAGCCGTGCGCTAGCCTCACCAAAGGTGATGGATACAGCCTGTAACCTTTTTTCGCCTAACGGCAACTATTTGTAAGCGCAAAAGAATGGCCAAGCGTAAAGGCCTTCCTCCCGACAGCATTTGGATACAAAGGTTCCATGTAATATTTTTTGATGTTTTTGGGTCACTGTTCTGGTGAGTCAATTGCTCACAGACTTGGGTTAGTAAATTCTAGTGTTAATTAAGAGAGGGAAAAATGAAAGAGTCGAAACTGTTTAGGAGTCTTGTAGCTACATTTGTAGTTATCGTTCTCGGCGGCCCAGCGGTCGTGCTGGCGGATACGCCCAGCCATTTTGATTTTGTTGAGGACGATAAGGTCGCGGTGTCTTACGCGGATCTTAATCTCGACAACGAGGAAAGCGTGCAGGTTCTGTATCGACGCCTGCAGCGCGCATCGAAGAAAATCTGCGGTATCAGTCCGCGGAAAATTTATGGATCCAGCGTCTACCACATGTGGGAGTCGCAGCGGTGCTACGAGGCAACGCTGTCCAACGCCGTTGACAAATTCGATAACGAAGATCTTACGCGCATTCACGCGGGATAGATCATTTGCATAGAGAGAAATGACTATGGCTATCGCCGATCTCAGTAGATTTCTAAAAATTTTTAGTGACTCTTCGCCTAGCGAGGAAAAACAGAAGGAGCTGTACAGCGAAGTGCTGTTGATGACCCTAGCGCAGGCCTCCAGTTCCGACGCCAATATCCATCCTGTGGAAATTGAGACGATTCAGCAGATTATGCAGCGGGAGACCGGTCAGGAACTCACGGAGGCCGATATTCGCAAGGCGGCACGGCCGGAGCGGTACCAATCAGTGTATCTGCGCAAATACCTGCGTAGCGTGCGGCACCAGCTCAAAGCCGAGGACAGAAGCAAGATCCTGCAGGCAGTGGCGGATGTCATCAAAAGCGACACCCAGATCAACGTGCTAGAGATCGACTTCTTCTACCAAGTGGCAAACGCGCTGCGCATAACACTCGTCGAACCGCTCGGGCTGACAGCCTAGAACCGCATCGTCGTTGCCAGGATCTTTTGCCACACAATCACTGCAAAAACTTCTGCCCGGGTTCTGCGACC
>JACZTO010000073.1 GCA_022573655.1 Pseudomonadota bacterium | reverse complement strand
TACCCTTGACGTTGGTCGGTGACTGGTAAAACAGCACCGTACGTTTTTCCTCGCCGTAATAGCGGCGATAGCCGAGGGTCTCGCGTACACGGGATTTTCCGCGGCGATCGATGAGTTCCATTTTTAAGGCGCGTGTCACCTGCTGGCCGTCATCGCGAGAGTTGACCTGGGCGATAATGTCATCACCCGAGGGCAGGTCGGCAATTTCGTCCGCCTTGGCGAAGCTCACAAATAACACCGAGATGACAGCCACCAGTGCCACTACCGAACCGGCAGACGCGAGCGCAGATGCTTTGGCGCCGGACCCGGCAATCTCACTTCGTGGAAACAGGAACGCGGGCTTCAGGAGTTTCCCGATGGCCGGCAATATTGTCATGCTTGCGGTAAAGCTCGCAGTGACCGCCACGGCAACCAGCATGCCGAATCTGATCAATGGCGGCACCTCGCTTGTGGTCAGCACCAGGAACCCCAGTGCCAGTGCGGCGAAGTTGAAAAACAGTGCCCGCCCGGTTGATGGAAAGAGATCGGCCAGGCGTTCGTCAAAGTTACCTTGTCTGTTCATGATCAGCTCCTTCATGCGGTCGAGTGTGTGAATGGAAAAGTCGATACCAAGGCCAATTGCGATGGCTGCGAACATCGAAGTGCCAATGCCGAGCCAGATGCCGCCGAATCCCATAACGGCGTAGACCAGCAAGAGGGCCATGCCGACGGGGATCAGCGATAGCGCACCTGCAAGGATTGAACGGAAGACGAGAGCGGCGGCTATCCAGACGAAGACCAGCGATAGAAGCAGGCTTCTGACATGGTTGTCGCCGATCGTCCTGAGCCAGGTGTAATTAACCATCACCCGGCCCGAGAGATTCGCCCGGATTTCATCGTTGTTGAACTCTTGGTCGACATAAGCCTGTATTGACGGCACGAGTTCAGTCAGCAGCCGATAATCTGCGACATGCAGATTGAAGCGCACATTGGCCTGGGAGTAGTCGGTATCGATCTCCTCCTCGAAATCGTCGGGGTCGCCGGAGGCCGAATAGAGTAGAAAGAGCTGCGCGATGAGGAATTCATCATCGGGGATCGAGTAAAACTCGTCCTGATTCTCGTTCACCGCTTTGTGCATCTGCTTGATGTAATCGACCACCGATGTAGAGCCGCGAACCGCCGGGAATTGCTCGACAAACGTTTGCAGTGCTTCGATGCGGCGCAGGTGATCGGGCCGGAACAGTGCCTCTGGTTCATCGGTCTCGATGACGATATCCAGGAAGTAGGTGCCGTCCATGCGACGGTTGATTTCCTTGTCGGCGATATAGATGGGCTCGTCGGTCTGGAAATTCTCGATCTGTGCCTCCTGGACAATGACGCGGCTGGTGCCGGCAATGCCAATAATTGCGATGACCGCGGCGCCTGCCAGGGTCAGACGGGGTCTTTTTAGTGCCGCCGTACCAAGGCGTTTCAGGCCCGCACCATAGCGATCATTGACGTTCGTAGCCTTGAACAGCCTGCTCGGCTTCAGGGGAAAGAGAGTAAGGGCGGCGGGCAGGAAGAAGATCGAATAGACCCAGGCAGCAGCAACGCCGACGGCTGCGAACAAGCCGAAGAATTTCATCGGCGGCATTGCCGCGCCCAGCCACAGCCCGGCGAAACCGGCGATCGTGGTGACTGATGTCAGCGTTATCGGTTTCCACATCCTCGACATGGCTCGCCGCGCAATTTCTCGCCGGCCCTGACGCGAAGAGGACAGGGCCGGGTCGCGGGCCCGTTCCTCGTAAACCTGGCTCATGATGTGGATGGAATCGGCCACCGCGATGCCGATAAGAATTGTCGCCAGACCGTTGGTGATGACATAGAAAGAAACGCCAAAGGCAGCCATCGAGCCGAAGGTTGCAGCCAGCGTACCCAGCACAATGATGTTGGGCAGCATGGCGCCGGCAAAGGTGCGGAAGGCAATAAACAGCACGATGGTGATGACCACTGCCGCCAGCGGGTTCAGCCGGGTCGCGTCGCGGTCGATATAGGTGGCGAGATAACCTGATATTGCACCTTCGCCAGCGACGTGGACTTCGTTGCCGGCGGTTACGGGTGTCTCAGCGACGACCGCCAATATCTCGTCATATGTCGATTGTGCCGCTTCCTGATCCAGAAGCTCTGCAACGATCAGCGTAGCGTTGCCGTCGCGGGCGACCAGCGCCCCCTGGTAGAGTGGAAAGTCGGCGATCGCCGCCCTGATTTCGTCGGCGCGGGCTTGCGTGAAGGGGTAAGGGTCAAAAAAGTCCGAGACCTCCATGCCATCAAATGTGCCGACGATATTGGATTCGGTAGCGAGACTGGTGACCCGGTCAGGATCAACATTCGAGAGTTTCGCGATTGACATTGTAAGGCTGTCGACCAGCGCCAGACTGTCAGGATTGAATATGCCCTCGGGGCCATCATTGATTATTGCGATGACGATCGGGTCTTCGAGACCGAAGATATCGCGCACATGCTCGCGGTAAAGAACCACGGGATCATCCTTGGCAATGAAGGCGTCGGAGCTCGTGTCTTTATGTATTTGCGGCATAAAGGACGCCAGCCCGACAATCGCCAGCAAACTCAAAATGAGAATGGTTTTTGGCCAGGCGGTGACGAATTCAAAAAACTTATCGGCTTTGATCGTGGGCTTGCTCATGTCAGTCTCCATGGACTTCGGTTCAGGAATTTGTTGGCGGCACCGGGATTAATCAGCCGGTGCTTGACTGGCATGATCCAGCGAGAGTAGCGTTCGTAGAAGTGGGTAACGGTAAGTAACCTAGGGCGGAAAACCCGAGGGACCTCCATTTCAAGCGGGTGTATTTTAGCGGTGCTCTACGATAATCTAATAAAATCAAGCGATTACGTACACACGTACAAACGGAGCGGCAGCGATTGAACTAAGGTAAGGACGATCGCGGCAGGGATCTGGAAATCAGCTTATGGCGGGAAAGATCACCAGCTGGAGTGAGTCCGAAGACCGGACCATCCGGGAGCAATTGAGTCGTCTCTTGGAGAGCTCGTTGTTCATGCATGCTGAGCGGTTAGGCCGGTTTTTGAAGTTTGTCGTCGATGAGACGCTCGAAGGACGTGCAGATCGCCTCAATCAATTTGCGATTGCCATTGATGTTTTTGACCGCGACGAGTCATTTGATCCAACCGTTGACGCGATCGTTCGGGTCGAAGCTGGGCGACTACGTTCGAAGCTACTGGAGTACTACGACGAATTGGGATCCGGCGACCCGATTCGTATCGAATTGCCAAAGCGAAGTTATGCGGCGGCGTTTCATTTCCGATCAGCGACCGAGGCGTCAGCCTCTTTAGAAAATGCGGAACAAGACAGCGCAATTATGTCGAGTAAGGACTCTAACAAGACGATTAGCCTGATCGAGCCCACGATTGCTGTACTGCCGTTTGTAAACATGAGCCCGGATCCCGAGCAGGTATACTTTGCCGACGGTATCACCGAAGACCTGATCACGGACCTCTCAAAGTTGCCTGGAATCTCCGTCATTTCCCGGCAATCCACGTTCTCATACAAGGGTGCCGCTGTCCCCGCGCAGCAAGTGTGCGATGAACTCGGTGCAAATCTTGTATTGGAAGGCAGCGTTAGAAAAGTGGGCAATAGGGTTCGCATTACCGCACAGTTGATCGAAGGATCCAGTGGACAGCATTTGTGGGCTCAACGCTACGATCGTGACCTGGGAAATATCTTCGATATTCAGGACGAAGTGAATCAAAAAATAGTCAGTGCATGCAGATTGCAACTATCGGACAGCGATCGTAAGAACCTGGAACGCAGAGGGACGGATGTGATCGATGCGTACGATTACGTGCTGCGTGGCATGAAGGAAACACAGGCCAATACGATGGAAGGATCTGTGAGAGCCCGATACTGTTTTGAAAGTGCGCTTGAGCTGGATCCGGATTACGCAGTTGCTTACGCTCGTTTGGCGTTCAACTATATTTTCAGTTGGCTTCTGGATTGGAGCAAATCGCGCGAAGAATCTATCGATAAAGGCTTTGGGCTTGCTACCCAGGCAGTTGCCCTCGATGGTCAGCTCGCACTTGCGCACGCTGCTTTGTGTTGGGCTGACTTGTGGCGAGGCGAACACGACAAGGCCATTGCTGAAGGACAGCTTGCCATTGAACTCGACCCGAACGAAGTTGAAGCACTCGAGCGCCTTGCAATGTGCATGATCTGGGCGGGCGATGCTGAATCCAGTTTGCCATTGATTGACAAAGCGAAACGGCTCAATCCCAACCAAACCTACGATTTTGCGCAAGGCGTCGCTATGTTTATGATGCAGAAATACGATGAGGCCATCACACTTCTTCGAAGCGACTTCGAGCTAAGGCCCAATTTTGTGCCAGCCGGCCTGTACCTTGCATCCAGCCACGCACTTGCCGGGCATGGCCGTGAAGCCGCCGCCACTATTGTGGACATCAGGCGTATCAGGCCGGACTACGGGCTCACCAAAGAGCGCCGCGTTCAATTCAAGAACCCCGAGGACGGTGAACGTTATGCCAGTGGTCTTCGACAGGCGGGGCTTACTTAGCGGGAGAGTCTTCCTCTGGCAGAAACGTGCAATGACACGAATCCAAACGCCGGTGAACTTAGCCGTGGCGCGATATCCCGGCCAGCGGCACGATCTCCTGCAGGTCGGTCAGCCGGGAAAGTGCTTACTCCAGAGGCACCATTTCCTGCAGTACGGTAGGAATAAGTTCAGCCACTGTCGGATGGATGTGAACAGCGCGTGAGATCACGGTGTAGGGTTTACGCGCGTACATTGTGTCCAGCAGACAATGAATTGCTTCGTCACCATGTAACCCGAGGATTGCAGCTCCAAGGATCTCTTCGGTATCTGCATCGACAATTATCTTGATGAAACCACGTGTTTCGCCGAACTCGCGCGCGCGTCCGACCCGGGTCATCATCCTTTTACCCACCAGCGCCCGCCGCCCGGAGGCACGAACCTCTTTCTCGGTCATGCCGATCCGTCCAAGCGGTGGATCGATGAACAGGCCATAGCAAAGGATTCGGTCAGTGACCTTGCGTGGGTCCTCGTCGAAAAGGTTGGCTGCGACGATTTCATAGTCGTTATAAGAGGTATGCGTAAATGCACCGAGACCGTTGACATCACCGATGGCCCAGATGCCTGGCACATTGCTGCGCAGGTGCTCATCGACATTGATAAAGCCGTACTGGTTGGACTCGATTCCGGCTGTATCCAGCCCCAGATCATCGGTGTTGGGAGCACGGCCGACTGCAAGCAGCAAGTGCGAGCCTGTTTCCTCTTCCGGGCCCTCTTCACAGCTCACCCGAACAGCAATGCCCGAATCGGTCGCACGAGCCTCGATGCAATCTGCCTGTAATCGAAACCTGACACCCTCTCCCTCAAGAATCTCCCGAACTGTCTCGGACACATCTTCGTCGTCACGTGCGATGATTCGATCCTGCATCTCTACGACGGTCACTTTGCTGCCGAAGCGGCGGTACATCTGGGCGAACTCCAGGCCGATGTAACTGCCACCGACGATGATCAGGTGCTCCGGAAGGAAATCGACTTCCATCATGCTCGAGTTAGTAAAAAACGGCACCTCATCAAGGCCTTTCCAGTCAGGCACACGGGCGCGGGTACCAACATTGATAAATATTTTCTCGGCCTCAAGCACATTGCCGTTAACCTCGACCGAATGAGCATCAACAAATCGTGCGTGACCGCGAATCAGCTCTACATTTCCCATTCCCGCGAGCCAGTCGGTGAGGCCTTGATTCGACGCACCGGCCACATCGTCCTTGCGGGCTTTCACCCGGTTCATGTCGACCGATATATCACCTTCGATAGAAACGCCGAAACTCCTGGCCTGGCGAGCCAGGTAGGCAACCCGGGCGCTGCCTACGAGCGTTTTCGTTGGGATACATCCGACATTGACACATGTACCCCCTATAAGCTTGCGCTCTATGATGGCTGTTTTGAGACCTTCCTGATTCATCCGACCGGCAAGCGCTGGACCGGATTGGCCGGTACCGATGATTATTGCATCATAATGGGTAGACATTTGTGGTGGCTCCTTCGGATTTGGTGTGGCAGGCTGGCGTCTTCTGTTGGCCGAATGTTGGTCCTAGTCGATAGACTCTCATCTCCAAACTGCATCACGGTGATCTGTTCAGCTCGCGCTCGCTGGATTCCTGGCATTGGTCACCGCTGCAATTGACAACCCGCCATTGGCCACCGCGCCACTTCACAACGATGAGTGCACTACCAATGCCCGCAAGCATGGCCAAATAGGCGGGTAGGGCGTGTGGAGACAGTCCGGGAATGGCGTTCAGTAACAACACGTCATTGCCACCGGGTACAAGCGCTGCCCCGAGGCCCATCAGAATACCGCCCCAGATATACCCATGCCATCCAGTTTGGGGCCGCCAGGTGAGGACGAAGCGCCTATTGAGAGCAGCCGAAACAAGCACACCGACGACCAACGCAAAAAACAGCCACCACAGCATGGCCGCAGACACCTGCTCGGCACCGACATCGACCGGGGCGACCAGTTGCCCGACACTCCGACGCAAGGTGTGCGTGTATGACCATGTTCCCAGGTGAGCGTACAGAATGCCGTTGCTCACACCGATGACAGCCGCGGCGGTGGACAGTCGATACCGAGGGGCCAATACAAGTGTCCACCACCGCGCACTGGGCGCCGTTCGCCACAGTCGGGCGATTTCCCAAATCATCCAGAGGGTCAGTGCAAGTCCTAACACCGTGGCAGAAGCAAAATTCAACTCAATCCACGGTGCAGCACGAATGTACCCGCTGTTGCCGATGGGGAGATTGATCTTCCCCCGCAATTCTGGACACAGGGTTAAGCTGCTTGCTCAAATAACATCGGTATCCGATGCCCGATAGCAGAATG
>JACZTO010000032.1 GCA_022573655.1 Pseudomonadota bacterium | reverse complement strand
ACCACAAACTTGCGTAAGCAAGGCCGTGAAAACGGTAGTTGGTAAGCTAAGCCGAATGTTGCAGGTTCGAGTCCTGCCGGGCGCGCCAAGTCAGCGAGAATAAAGTAAAATCAGTACTACTGTGGTGGGCGTAGCTCAGTTGGTAGAGCCCCGGGTTGTGATCCCGGTCGTCGTGGGTTCGAGTCCCATCGTCCACCCCATTTTTTGTAGGAGCGGGCCTTGCACCCAAAGGGCATACACCCGCGAATTGACAACGCGTCTTACGCGCGACCCAGGTTGGGCCTTTAGCTCAGTTGGTAGAGCAGGAGACTCTTAATCTCTTGGTCCGGGGTTCGAGCCCCCGAGGGCCCACCACTCAACTTCTTGGTTTTTGAATGAGTAAACAGACAGTCAGAGCGGCCGCTTTCGCAAATATCCACAAGATCACAGCTTTACTTGGCGTTGCCGCCACGTTGCCGCTGGCCGTTTTTGTTACGTCTAACATGCTGAAATATGAGCTTGGGGTTTGGCCCGGATTACAGATTCCATTAATTCACCCAGCCATCTTGATCGGTGGTGTCCTTGTCGCGTTGATTATGAATACGTGGTCGATTCTTGACGTCAAAGTATCGAAAACGGGTCGCGGCGTTCGTGTAGTAGCTGAAATAACGGCACATCGGTGGAATCTGATTGCGCTTGTCTTCGCGTGTGTTTTCTTTGTGATGATGGTTCTAACCCTTTTTGTTGAGAACGTCCTCAGAGTAATGGGCGCCTAACACCCGCCGGTCGAAGTTCGACGCTCCACGCAAAATGACCCGGGCGATTCCCGATCGACCTTGAATCCTGGCTATCTACGCTCGACGACGGTTGTGTCTAAGTGATTGTCTGCGTAGGGAAAAACCTTCGAGGTGGCAGGAAAGTATGCCACATTGTGAAATGCTGTCTGGCGCGCGAGCGACCTGATCCGGTAAAATTTCCAGTTAATTCAATGATTCAGGTCCCCTGATTACTTTGTAGCGGAATCCCTCGTATGGCGAATGAAATAGACGAAGAAGACGATATCGTTCTGGCGGATCTGTCGGACAGTGAGCTCGTCGAACAGATGTTTGACGACCTCTACGATGGCCTGGCAGACGAAATTTTCGAGGGCACGAATATCCTCCTGGGCCGTGGCTGGGAGGCCAAGAAGGTGCTGGATGAGGCGCTCGTCGGTGGCATGAATATCGTCGGCATCGATTTTCGTGATGGCATTCTCTTCGTCCCGGAAGTGCTGTTAGCCGCAAATGCGATGAAAGCCGGTATGGCGATCTTGCAACCGATTCTCACGGAGACCGGTGCCGAGCCCGTCGGCAAAATGGTGATCGGAACCGTCAAGGGTGACATTCACGACATTGGCAAGAACCTTGTCGGCATGATGATGGAAGGCGCGGGCTTCGAGGTCATCGATCTCGGTATCAACACGGATGTTGACACCTATCTCGCGGCACTCAAGGAGCACAGCCCGAACATTCTTGGCATGTCTGCACTGTTAACGACGACCATGCCGTACATGAAAGTCGTTGTTGATGCGCTGGTTGAACAGGGCATTCGCAGCGACTACATCGTGATGGTTGGTGGCGCACCGTTGAACGAGGAGTTCGGCAATGCCGTTGGCGCGGATGCGTATTGTCGCGATGCCGCGACCGCTGTGGAAGTTGCCAAGAAACTGATAGCCGAACAGCGCGCGCAGAGGGCATAGAATGCGCCCAGCGATCATCTAATGAAAAAGACAGTCCTGATTATCGCGTGCGGCGCGCTGGCGAAAGAGATCGTCGAGCTGCAACGCCTTAACGGCTGGACGCATATAAAAATTCAATGTCTCCCGGCAGAGTTGCACAATCGACCGGAAAAAATTCCAGGTGCCGTAAGGGCACAGATAGAAGCACAGCGCGTTCATTTTGAGCATATTTTTGTTGCCTATGCCGACTGCGGAACTGGCGGAATGCTTGATAAGGTGCTGGCCGAATACGGTATCGAGCGATTGCCCGGCGCGCATTGCTACGAATTTTTTGCAGGCCATGTCGCGTTCCAGGAAATGGCCGCGGCAGAGCCCGGTACTTTCTACCTGACCGATTTTCTCGCCAGGCATTTCGACCGGCTTATCAAGAAAGGACTGGGTCTCGACAGGCATCCTGAGTTGATGGCGGCGTACTTTGGGAATTATCGACGCCTGGTTTATTTGTCGCAGACGAAATCTATGCAGCTTGATGCAGAAGCCAGGGCACATGCGCAATATCTCGGGCTTGAGTACTTACACCAGCCCACAGGGCTGGGTCACATGCAGCATGACATCGGGGAGCACATCGTCCAATGGCGAAATTGATATGCATTTACTGGCGCGACATTCCCGCGCAGGTAATTGGACGGGTTGGTCGCAAGACCAAGGTGAAGACGGTACTCTCGCCACGATTTGCCAAGGCCATAGATCGCGCTGCCATGCGCGCTGGTCGCGGCTCAAGTGATGCCTATCTTGCCGATTGGCGGCGCGAAGCCGAGGAGGTCGATGGCGATCTCGAAGCACGGGTCAATGAGCGTGTCAGCGCGTTCGAAAGTGAATTTGATCCTGAATTTCTTGAGGCCATTGTGAAAGCCGGCGGCCTGGTTGCAGAAGCGAAGAAGCGGGCCGCGCAAAAAGGGCAGGCACAATGACGGATACGGTAATCAGTTCGAAGACCAAAGACGTGATAATCGGCTTCGAACAACCCTTCGTGGTGATCGGTGAGCGTATCAATCCGACCGGTCGAAAATTGCTGGCCGCGGAAATGAAGGCTGGCGATCTTAGCCGCGTCGAGGCCGACACGCGGGCTCAGGTTGCAGCCGGCGCGCACATTCTGGACGTCAATGCAGGCATCCCGCTGGCCGACGAACCCGCAATACTGGCGCAGTGTATTCGTCTTGTGCAATCGATTACGGACGTGCCGCTGTGCATCGACTCGTCAATACTCGCAGCACTTGAGGCAGGTCTCGAAGCGTACGAGGGCAAGGCGCTGTTGAATTCCGTCACGGGAGAAGAAGAGCGGCTGGAAGCTGTCTTGCCGCTGGTGAAGAAATACGGTTGCGCGGTCATCGCGATTTCCAACGATGACAGTGGCATTTCACAGGACATCAACGTGCGTTTTGATGTTGCGAAAAAAATCGTCGAACGGGCACAGGATTATGGCATCCCGGTGAGCGATGTCGTCGTAGATCCTTTGGTGATGCCGATCGGCGCCATCAATACCGCCGGACGTCAGGTAATGGAGCTGGTGCGGCGCCTGCGTAACGAACTCAAAGTGAACACGACCTGCGGTGCGTCTAACCTGAGCTTCGGTCTGCCAAATCGAAACGGCCTGAATACAGCGTTTATCAGCATGGCAATCGCGAGCGGCATGACATCCGCCATCACCAATCCGCTGCACACGGAGATCATGCAGTCGGTTCGTGGCGCCAACGTCGTCATGGGCCACGATGCCGAGTGCGCCGGATGGATTGCAAACTATCGTGATCCGGACGCGCAAGGCAGTGACGGGCGTGGGCGTCGTACTAACCGCCGGCGGCGTTCCGGCAGCGGCTGAGGGAATCAGGTGTGGTATGAGCGATCAGGATAATAAAGATGCGATGATTGTCTTTGTACCCTCGGGAAAGCGAGGTCGTTTCCCGCTCACGACACCTATCCTGGATGCCGCACGCAGTCTCGGCGTCGATATTGACTCGGTATGCGGCGGGCGAGCGATTTGTGGGCGTTGCCAGGTGGAAATCGCTGAAGGCGAGTTTGCCAAACATGGCATCACGTCAAGAGCCAGCAATGTGTCTGCGTTCAGCGAGACTGAGGAGCGTTATCGCATCCGGCGCGGCCTGGCTGAGGGCCGGCGACTCAGTTGCCAGGCCCTGCTTGAAAAGGATGTCGTCATTGACGTGCCTGCGAGTTCCCAGGTGCACCACCAGGTGGTGCGCAAACCCAATGAAGATCACGACATTACGATCGACCCGGTTGTGCACGCCTATTTCGTAGCAGTGTCAGCTCCCGATATGCACGAAGCCTATGGCGACTTGCAGCGCTTGTTGCGGGCGTTAGACAAAGAATGGGCGCTGCGCAACCTCAGCTGCGAGTTGCAAGTCGTGCAAGCCTTGCAAGGCGCGCTGACCAAGGGCAAACGCCAGGTTACGGTCGCAGTCAGAAAAGGTGAACGCATCGTTGCGATCTGGCCGGGATTCAAGGAACACCTGTTCGGCATTGCCTTCGACGTTGGCTCAACTACAATCGCCGCGCATCTGTGCGAGCTGACGAGCGGGGACGTGGTGGGGAGTGCCGGCCGAATGAACCCGCAAATTCGCTTTGGCGAAGACCTGATGAGCCGTGTGTCGTACATCATGATGAACCCGGGCGGCGAGAAACAGCTGATCGACGTGGTGCGCCAGGCAATCAATGAACTGATCGTCGAAGTTGTCGAGCAGGCCGGGATTGAGCCGACAGATGTACTGGAAATGACCATCGTCGGCAATCCGATCATGCAACATCTTGTTCTCGGCATGAATCCGGTCGAGTTGGGTACCGCCCCATTCGCATTGGCGACGGACGACAGCGTCGACGTACTGGCCGCCGATATCGGCATCAACATCAATTCCGGTGGATACGTGTACGCGTTGCCTTGCATAGCCGGTCATGTCGGCGCCGATGCAGCAGGCGTGCTACTGGCAGAAGCGCCGCATGAACGTGACGAGGTGTCTCTCATTGTCGATGTCGGCACCAATGCGGAGATTCTGCTGGGTAACCGTGAGCGTATGCTCGCTGCATCGAGCCCGACGGGTCCGGCTTTCGAAGGTGCGCAGATCAGTTCCGGGCAGCGTGCCGCGCCAGGCGCTATCGAGCGCGTGCGCATTGACAAGGAAACACTTGAGCCGAAATTCAAAGTCATCGGCTGCGATCTGTGGTCGGACGACGCGGATTTCGAGGAACAAACTCGTGGCAGCGGCGTTACCGGAATATGCGGCTCAGGCATCATCGAAGTGGTAGCCGAGATGTTCCTGACAGGAATACTCGATCCGGATGGCAAGATCAATTCAGACGCCAGCGCCATTTCACCGCGTGTTGTCGCGGACGGGCGAACGTTTGCTTACGTGTTGCACGCAGGCCAACCGGATATTCGCATCCTGCAGAATGACGTGCGCGCGATTCAACTCGCGAAAGCGGCTTTGTTTGCCGGTGCTCGTCTTCTCATGGATCACTTCGGTGTCGAAAAAGTAGACCGTATTCGACTGGCAGGCGCTTTTGGCTCTCACATTGACGTCAAGTACGCGATGGTGCTGGGTCTGATCCCGGAATGTGATCTGAAACACGTCTCGTCTGCGGGCAACGCGGCCGGGACCGGGGCCCGCATCGCGTTGCTGGACAGGCAATCCCGGGACGCGGTGGAGTCGCAGGTGCGCCAGATCGAAAAAATCGAGACGGCAGTGGAAGAAAAATTTCAGGAATATTTTGTTGCGGCGATGTCGTTTCCCATCATGGACGGAATGGCCGTGCCCGCGAAAAAGAAACGCGGGCGTCGACGAAATTCGGGAGCAAGAGTATGAAAAAATTCGTGTCAGATGCGCAGCGCCTTGCTCTGGCAGAAACCGTGCGGCAGGCGTATATGGAGATTTTTCCAACGGCGTCGGTCGAGGCAACGCTCGAGGTTCTGCAGCCGGAGTCCTACGTGGCGATTACCTGTTCGCCAAGTAAGGGCGTCGATGAGACGCTGGCCATGGCGGAGCGTCTCGCACAGCGTGGCTTCAAGGTCGTGCCGCACGTCGCCGCGAAGATGGTGAAGGATGAGGCCCATCTTCGGGAGATCATGGCGCGGCTGGACGACATGCCGGTCGAAAGTATTTTCGTGCCTGGCGGTGACGCTTCCAGACCTGTGGGCAAGTATTCGACGGCGCTGGAATTGCTGCGCGATATCGCGAAGTTCGATCACCGCTTCACCAATATTGGAGTTGCTGCACACCCGGAAGGTCATCCTGTAGTGAGCAACGACGTGCTGCTGGACCAGCTGCTGAAAAAACAGGAGTTCGCAAATTACCTGGTGACGCAAATGTGTTTTGACGCAGACATTATTGGTGGCTGGATACGCGAGATACGTGAAGACGGTGTGACGCTGCCGGTGTGGATAGGTCTGCCCAGTGTTTCGGACCGGTCTACACTCATGAAGACATCGCTGCGAATAGGTGTTGGCAACTCACTCCGGTACTTGAAAAATCACAGCAATATCGTGGTGCGCTTGCTCAAAACCAAAAACTATCGGCCCGACGATCTCCTGGTCGATCTGGCGCCGCATCTGGCCGACCCGCTGTTCGATATTCGTGGCCACCATATTTACTGTTTCAACCAGGTAGCAGCAGCAGAGCAATGGCGCCACGAGTTTCTCGCGGACCTTGCATGACGATACGACGATGACACGACGCAAAAAACGCGCCAAACGCGTAGCCAACCAGATCGAGCAACTCCCGTGGCGCGATGTCGTTAACCCGTATGCGCCGACGGAAGTCCTGCACGACGAACAACTCGAACGCATTATCGATGGCGCTCTTACGGTATTGGAAACTCAAGGCATGCGGTTTCTGGAATCCAGCAGTCGCAAGCTATTGCAACAAGCGGGTGCGGACGTCGATGAAGCGACCAAGATGGTTCGTTTCGACCGCGATCTTGTCAATGAAAAACTGGCCCTCGCGCCTGCCGAGTTCAGCCTCAGGGCACGCAATCCCGAACACAATTTGCACATTGGCGGCAAACATATTTTCTTTGCGTCAGTCGGAGGGCCTGCTTTCTGCAATGATCTCGACAAGGGTCGTCGCCCGGGTACCTATGACGAGATGTGTGACTACGTGCGCCTGGTACAAAGTCTGAATGTCATTCACCAGGAGGGCGGTGGTCCCTTCGAAGCGATGGATCTGCCACCGGAATCTCGTCACCTGGACTTGTACCTTGCGCAGATTCGTCTGACCGACAAGAACTGCCAGTCTTACGCACTGGGTAGAAGCCGCACCAAAGATTCTATCGAGATGGCGTGTATCGCTCTCGAAACCGACCGTGCCGGATTGCTGGAAGATCCTGCATTGCTTGGCATCATCAATACGAATTCGCCGATGCAACTCGATATTCCGATGACTGAGGCGGTGCAGGAACTCAGCGGCGCCGGCCAGGTGTGCTGCATTACTCCGTTCACGCTGGCAGGCTCGATGAGCCCGGTGACGCTTGCCGGAACCTTGGTGCAGCAGACGGCCGAGGTGCTGGCGGTTATTACTTACACGCAGTTGGTGCGGCCTGGCGCCCCGGTTATCTATGGCAGCTTCGCGTCGAACGTCGACATGCGCAGTGGCTCCCCCGCGCTGGGCACACCTGAGTACACGAAAGCGGCGCAGGCAAGTGGACAAATTGCGCGCCGACTTGGCTTGCCGTTTCGGTCCAGCAATACAACGGTCTCTAATTGCCTCGATGGGCAGGCCGTGTACGAGAGTGAGATGTCGCTATGGGGTTCTATCATGGGCGGCGCCAATTTCGTCAATCATGCGGCGGGCTGGCTCGAGGGGGGTCTGACCGCATCTTTTGAGAAACTTATTCTGGACGCGGAGATGCTGCAAATGATGGTGGAATATTTGCATCCCATCGAAGTCACCGATGATGATCTGGCGCTGGATGCAATCGCGGAAGTCGGGCCTGGTGGCCATCACTTCGGCACGAGTCACACATTGGAGCGCTACGAGTCGGCTTTTTATGCACCAATCGTATCGAATCGCCAGAATTTCGAAGCGTGGCAGGAAGACGGCAGCATCGATTCGGGCATGCGCGCGAACATGATCTGGAAACAACTCTTGCAGGAATACGAACAGCCAGCACTCGACCCCGCGATTGATGAGGCGCTCATCGACTATGTGACCAGACGCAAGCTGGAGATTGAGTCTGGCGAAAACCAATTTGGATAAGAATCATGCGACCAACACTTAGTGTTCTTTCTGACGAACTCATCGGTAAAATTCTCGACGAAGCCAAGCGCATCATGTCTGAGACCGGGATGGAGGTTCGCGGCGAAAAAATGCGCCAGCGCCTGCTCGATCACGGCCTGAAAACGGACAAGTCCGGCAAACGCATAATGTTCCCCCCCGACGTTGTGGACGCGGCGGTTGCGAGCGCGCCGAAATCATTCACTCTTTATAATCGCGATGGTCAGGCGCACGCCGAGATCGGCGGCAACAATGTGCACTATGTGCCGGGTTCCAGCGGACTGAAAATTCTCGACCATCGCAGCGGCGAGACGCGGCTGGCAAATTCGACCGACTTCATCGAGTACGCCCGGCTATGTGACGGCCTCGAACATATTGCCTATCTCGCAACGGCTTTTTCGACCAACCAGGACATAGAGCCGCAGGTTTCCGATGCCTGGCGTTTGTACATGACGCTGACGACGTCGAAGAAACCGGTGGTCTCCGGTGCGTTCAGCGAGCATGGCGTACCGCGGATGGCACAGATGCTGCAGATGTTCCGCAGTGACCGCGCAGAGCTGATCGAAAAACCCATGTCGATTTTCACGATTACCGCAACCGGCAATTTCCGCTACGGTGAAGATTCCTGTCAAAACCTGCTCGATTGCATCGAGTCGGGCATCCCGGTGGAAATAGTGCCGGTCACGCTGATGGGTCTGATTGCGCCGGTGACCTTAGTGGGTGCACTGGTATTTCATTGCGTGGATGTGCTCACCGGGCTGACGATGGCGCAGATTGTCAGGCCGGGTACACCCGTGTTGTTCGGCGGCGCTCCGGCCACTTTTCACATGAAGGCGGCGAGTTCGCCGATGGCCGCGATCGAAGTGCTGCATCTCAACACGGCGTATGTACAGATCGCGAAATCGATGCAATTGCCAACGCAGGCCTACATGGCCTTGAGCGACGGCAAGTTTCTCGATGCACAGGCGGGCGGAGAAACATTCAGCAGCGCTCTGCTGGCTGCGATTGCCGGCGTCAACTCCGTGTCCGGGCCGGGCATGCTTGATTTTGTGCTCACGTTCAGCCTGCCGAAGCTGGTGTTCGACAACGAAGTTTGCGGTCAGGCCTTGCATTTCGTGCGAGAAATCGAGCCGCTGGGTGACTTGCCGACGGCGGATCTTGTCAAGCATTTGATGCAGGAAGATCACCTGATCACGGCGCCGCACACGCTGGAGTACTGGCCCGAACAACTCTACCTGACGGGTCAGGTCATCGATCGGCTGAATCGTGAAACCTGGGAGGAGGCTGGCTCGATGGAACTCTACGATCGCGCATGCGCGGAAGTGGAAACGCGTCTTGCGGAGTACGAGCCGTTTGCAACTGATGCGGCAATCGATACTGCCATGCGTAAACTGGTGAAGGATGGGCTGGTCGATCAGGAGAAACTGCCGGAGCTACCGCCCCCGGCCGAGAAACCTGCGCCGAAAGTCATTGCCGGTCGACGTGGCCGTGCCGGCCGACGCAGGCGCGCGCCTTCATAAATTGTCCCCTGGGGAATGGTTTTACGGCGCGAGCCGTGCAATGTCCCAGCTACCGTCATCTTGCCGCGTGTATTGAAAGCGATCGTGCAGACGATTGCGGCGTCCCTGCCAGAACTCGATCTCGTACGGGACAACGCGATAGCCGCCCCAGAAGGATGGCAGCGGTATTTCCTTGTTACGGAACTTCGTTTTTATTTCCTGGAATTTGTTCTCCAGCAGCGAGCGCGAGGAAATAACGCTGCTTTGTGCCGATACCCAGGCACCGATCTGGCTGCCGCGCGGCCGCGACACGAAATACTTGAGTGTTTCCGCCGCGGAAATTCGCTCGGCTTTGCCGCGGATTTTCACTTGTCGCGCTGCGTCGGACCAGAAAAACAGTAGTGCGACATGTGGGTTACTGGCAATATGCGCTGCCTTATCGCTGTCGTAGTTTGTAAAAAAAACGAAGCCCTTTTCATCGAAATACTTGAGTAGGACCGTGCGACTCGATGCTCGATTCTCACTGTCGACCGTCGACAGGTAGACCGCGTTGGGGTCCATCGGTACAGTTTCGCACGCGTAAGAAAACCAGTCTTCGAACTGCACGATCGGGTCGACATGCAGGTCGTCACGGTCGAGTGCGAATCCCGTCGCGGAACGCCGCAGCCCCGACACGTTCATGCCGTGATGCTCAGGTTTCTTGTGGTTCTTGTCTGCCATAGGTGGAATATAAGCATCCACAGGGCAATAGCCAACAGTCATGGCCTCTTGATCGAGGCATTTTCGTTGTATTATTGGCTGATTAATCATTCGCGGCCGGGGAAAAATAATGTCAAACCTCAACGAATTTCAAAGCAAGAAGTCACCACACCTTTGGCCGATTACACTGCTCAGGGCCTATACCGGCATATTTTTCCTGTCCCATGGGTTCGGCAAGCTACGGGGCGGTAACTTTGCCGAGGGCATGAGCGGATTCATCAATGGTCGACTCGAAGACAGCTTCGGTTTCATGCGAGCTTTCCTGGAGTCGGTCGTGCTGCCCAATCCGGGCCTGTTCGGGTTTCTGGTCTCCTGGGGCGAGTTGCTGGTCGGCCTGGCGCTGATCGTGGGTCTGGCAACACGTTACGCCTCTGTCGCCGGGGCGATCATGGTCGCGGCCTTCTGGTTTACGAAGGGGCAGGGCATGCTGGAGGGGCAGAACCATGACGTTATCTGGTTCGTGATTTTCGTGGTGCTGGCAGCGGTGCACGCCGGTCGGGTGCACAGCGTCGATGCGAAACTGGCGGACCGCTTCAGATTCCTGGCCTAGTAGACAGGGTGACAGATAGGGGGACAGTGACCCTAACCAAGGGGATAGATAGGGTCACTGTCCCCCTATCTTGTCTGAACATTGTCACGTTATAATATTGGGCTGGGCGGGTTGTGCGGGTGTCAACTTCGCACAGGTCGCGCGAAAGTGGCGGAATTGGTAGACGCGCTGGCTTTAGGTGCCAGTGGGGTAACCCGTGAGAGTTCGAGTCTCTCCTTTCGCACCAAGTTCGGCTCGCTGGCCTATTTCAACTGTAAGTAACTAATATATAGAGAATTTATAGAATGGACGTCACCGTCAAATCGATCGGTGCTCTGGAGCGCAGCATGCGCGTGGAGCTGCCAATCGAACCCATCGAGCAACAGGTAGATTCGCGCCTCAAGTCGGTCGGTCGTACCGCCAAGATCAAGGGATTTCGCCCCGGCAAGGTGCCCGCGAAGGTTGTCAAGCAACGCTTTGGCAAGCAAGTTCGCAAGGAAGTGCTGAGCGACGTCTTGCAAAAAAGTTTCTCGGCAGCTGTCACGCAGGAAAAATTGCGTCCGGCAGGTGGGCCAAAGATCGAGACCGAGGCCGAGAACGGCAAGACTTTTGCGTTTACGGCAACGTTTGAAGTCATGCCTGAGTTCGAGCTCAAGAATCTCGAAAAAATCGAAATCGACAAACCCGAAGTTACAATCGGTGACGACGACATCGACGCAATGCTTGCCAGTCTTCAAAAGCAAAAAGCGACGTGGGAAGTCGTTGATCGCAAGAGTGGCGAGGGCGATCGAGTCGTAATCGATTTTGTTGGCAAGCTCAAGGGCGAGGTATTCCCGGGTGGCGAAGGTAAGGATTATCAAATCGTCATCGGTGCCGGTCAGATGCTTGCCGACTTCGAAAAAGGCCTGGAGGGTATGCAAGCCGGCGACGAGAAGACCTTTAAGGTCAAATTTCCGAAGGATTATCACGCCGAAGAGCTGGCGGGCAAAAAGGCCGATTTCACGATTACGGCACACCGCGTTGAGGCAGAGATCCTGCCGGAACTCAATGACGACTTTGCTGCAATGTTCAATGTTGCCGAGGGTGGACTTAAACGGTTCAAGGCGGATGTGCGCGAGAATATGGAACGCGAGGCCGATCTGAAAGTAAGAACAGATGTTCGTGAGCAGGTTATGAAGGCATTGCTGGAAGCCAATCCACTGGCGATTCCGCAGACTCTGAAGCACCAGGAAATGCACGCGCTGCAACGCGAAGCGATGCAGCGCTTGGGGCTCAAGGACGCGGAACACGCGCCGCCACTGGGTGATTTCTCCGCCGCGGCTGAGCAACGGGTCGCGCTGGGACTGTTGCTGCGGCAGGTGATCAGCGATAAGGAGCTCACGACTGACGCGGCTATGCTGCGTGCGCGCGTTGAGGAGCTGTGCGCCGGCTACGAGAACTCTGACGAGATGGTCAACATGTACCTGAGTAACCCGCAGGTCATGGAGCAGATCGAGCCGATGGTTATTGAGCAGCAGGCAGTCGACTGGATTCTCGACAATGGCAAGGTCAAACCTAAGAAAATCTCGTTCGGAGAGTTCATGAATCCACCTGCTTCATGAGACAATAAGAGCATTGGCGGCTTGCATTTGAACAGCTGACGGACAACATCATTATGAACGAAACAGCATTGAACCTGGTACCCATGGTCGTCGAACAGACGGCTCGCGGCGAACGTGCCTACGATATCTACTCGCGGCTTCTGAAGGACCGGCTGATATTCATCGTCGGGCCTGTCGAGGATCAAATGGCAAACCTGATCGTTGCGCAGCTCCTGTACCTGGAGTCTGAGAATGCGAACAAGGACATCCACCTGTACATTAATTCGCCGGGTGGTACGATTTCTGCCGGGCTGTCTATTTATGACACGATGCAGTTCATCAACTGCGATGTTTCCACGATTTGCATCGGCCAGGCCGCCAGTATGGGCGCGTTGTTGCTGACCGGCGGTACCCACGGCAAACGTTACGCATTGCCGCACACGCGCGTGATGGTGCATCAGCCGAGTGCGGGTTTTCAGGGTCAGGTGACGGATATCGGCATTCACGCTGAAGAGGTTCTGGAAATGAAGCGCCGTCTTAACGCGATCATGGCAAAACATTGCGGCCAGAGCATCAAGCAAATTGAGGCGGATCTGGAGCGCGATAATTACATGAGCGCCGAAGCAGCGGTTGAGTACGGCCTGATCGACACCGTGCTCGTCAAACGTGAGAAGAAAGACGACGAATCAGACATTTGATTTCTTAAATATCAATAGGTTATAAGGTGACATAACCCTACCGTGACGTGTCGCTTTGCACGCTAAAAGGGCGCATGTTATATACACTACATGTCTTGTTAGGTGCTTGTAACAGGCTGTTTTTTTAACTCACAAAGGCCATTGCTGTATGAGCGATGATACCCGCGGTAAGAACGAGGACGGCAAGCTCCTCTATTGTTCTTTTTGTGGCAAATCTCAGCACGAAGTTCGCAAGTTAATCGCGGGCCCATCTGTGTTCGTCTGTGACGAATGCGTCGAGTTATGCAACGACATTATTCGTGAGGAGCTCGAAGATACGGGCGACGCAGGCCAGGACAAGCTGCCCAAGCCCGTGGACATCAAGGAGATACTTGATGAGTACGTGATTGGCCAGCAGCGCGCGAAGAAAGTCCTCGCGGTCGCTGTCTACAATCACTACAAGCGCCTCAATGATCGCCAGGACGAACGCTCCAAAGACAAAATCGAGCTCGCGAAAAGCAATATTCTCCTCATCGGACCCACCGGCTGCGGCAAGACGCTGTTGGCCGAGACGCTGGCCCGAATGCTCAACGTCCCGTTCACCATTGCGGACGCGACCACGCTCACCGAGGCGGGTTACGTCGGTGAAGACGTCGAAAACATCATTCAAAAGCTGCTGCAGAAGTGCGACTACGATGTCGAGAAAGCGCAGACCGGCATTGTTTACATCGACGAGATTGACAAGATTTCGCGGAAGTCGGATAACCCGTCAATCACACGTGATGTGTCGGGCGAGGGTGTACAGCAGGCGCTACTGAAACTTATCGAAGGCACGATCGCTTCGGTTCCTCCGCAGGGCGGCCGCAAGCACCCACAGCAGGAATTCCTGCAAGTCGATACCAGCAACATCCTGTTTATTTGCGGTGGCGCGTTTGCGGGCCTGGAGAAAATCATTCTGAGTCGTTCGTCGAATGTTGGCATTGGTTTCGTTGCCGACGTCAAGACCAGCGAACAAGAGCAGAGCATTGGTGAGTTGCTGCTCGAAGTAGAACCGGAAGATCTGATTCGCTTCGGGCTGATTCCGGAATTCGTCGGCCGCTTGCCTGTCGTTGCGACGCTGGAAGAACTGGACGAGGATGCCCTGGTGCAGATTCTGCTCGAGCCGAAGAATGCGCTGACGAAGCAGTATCGCAAGCTCTTCGAGATGGAGGGCGTGGAACTGATATTCCGTGATGACGCGTTACGTGCCGTGGCCAAGAAAGCCATGGAACGTAAGACGGGTGCTCGCGGATTGCGGACGATCCTCGAGAATGTGCTGCTGGATACGATGTACGATCTGCCTTCCGTGGACAATGCGAAAAAGGTCGTTGTTGACGATGCTGTCGTCACAGGGGACAACAAGCCGTACATTATTTACGAGTCGGACGAGTCGCCGACCGTCAGTATCGAGCAACAGCACCGACCGACAGGGTCGGACGGTGCCTGAAGACATCGAAAACCGAAGCTTGAAATGCGCCTCTGAGGCCGCATTTCCGCAATCAGAATTTTGAATTATTGATGCTTTTAGAGGTTCCGCGGTGTCTGAAAAAGACTTGCCTGAAGAAGATCTGCCAGAAAAAGATCTAATATCGTCGCTGGACGAGACCATTGTTGACGACTTGTCCGCCGTGCCAATACTGCCGCTACGCGATGTCGTCGTGTACCCGCACATGGTGATTCCGCTGTTCGTCGGGCGCGAGAAGTCCATCGTCGCGCTAGACAAAGCCATGGACGTGGGCAAGCGCATTCTGCTTGTTGCGCAGCGCACCGCCGATCTCGACGACCCGCAACCATCTGATTTATATGAGGTTGGCACGCTTGCGACTATACTGCAGCTGCTCAAGCTGCCGGACGGCACGGTCAAGGTACTCGTGGAGGGTGGCGATCGTGCGCGCATAGACCGGATCAACGTAGACGATTATTTCTCGGCCGAGATCACGTTGCTGGCTGAGGACGACCGCTACGACGTACGCGAGATCGATGTGATGGTGCGCTCAATCATCACGCAGTTTGAGCAGTATGTGAAACTCAACAAGAAAATCCCGCCGGAGGTGTTGACGTCGCTCAGCGGTATCGACGAACCGGGCCGCCTGGCCGATACCGTCGCCGCGCATATGGCGCTTAAGCTCGCGGAGAAGCAAAAAATTCTCGAAGTGCAGGACGTCAAAGCCCGGCTGGAGCACATTCTCGGCATTATTGACGGCGAAATCGACGTATTGCAGATCGAAAGGCGCATTCGCGGTCGCGTCAAGCAGCAAATGGAAAGGAGCCAGCGCGAGTATTACCTGAATGAGCAGATGAAGGCCATTCAGAAAGAGCTCGGCGAGATGGACGACGTACCGAATGAGCTTGCCGATCTTGAGATCAAGATTGAGAAAGCCGGCATGCCCAAAGAGGTCAAGACGAAGGCCACCTCTGAGCTCAACAAACTGAAACTCATGTCGCCGATGTCGGCCGAAG
Source organism: Pseudomonadota bacterium (assembly GCA_022573655.1). GTDB lineage: Bacteria > Pseudomonadota > Gammaproteobacteria > Steroidobacterales > Woeseiaceae > UBA1847. Next base: position 8,667 of record JACZTO010000032.1, on the reverse strand, counting down.
CCACCGTCGTACGCAACTACGTCGACTGGCTGGTCAAGGCGCCCTGGAAGAAGCGCAGCAAGGTTTTCAAGAGCCTGAAGAAAGCGGAGGCAGTGCTCGAGGAAGATCACTACGGCCTCGAGAAGGTCAAGGAACGCATTCTTGAATACCTCGCCGTGCAACAGCGCGTGCGGCGGCTCAAGGGACCTATCCTGTGTCTCGTTGGACCTCCGGGTGTCGGCAAGACCTCGTTGGGCCACAGCATCGCACGTGCCACCAATCGCAAGTTTGTGCGCATGTCACTGGGTGGCGTGCGTGACGAGGCCGAAATTCGTGGCCATCGTCGCACCTACGTTGGCTCGATGCCGGGCAAGATTATTCAGAATCTATCCAAGACCGGCGTGCGCAATCCGTTGTTCCTGCTCGACGAAGTCGACAAGATGGCCATGGATTTTCGCGGTGATCCTTCGTCGGCATTACTCGAAGTACTCGACCCGGAGCAGAACTCGACGTTTGCCGATCACTATCTCGAGGTCGATTTCGATCTCTCGGACGTCATGTTCGTCTGCACGGCCAACAGCCTCAATATTCCGCCACCGCTGCTGGATCGCATGGAGGTCATTCGCATCCCGGGTTACACAGAGGATGAAAAGCTTAACATTGCGATCCGTTACCTGATTCCGAAGCAATTGAAAGAAAACGGACTCAAGGATGACGAGCTCAAGATTACCTCGACAGCAGTGCTCGACATCATCCAGCACTACACGCGTGAATCCGGTGTTCGCAACCTCGAGCGCGAGATTTCGAAGATCTGCCGCAAGGTCGTCAAGTCGCTACTGCTGAAGCCACGCAAGAGCCGCACGGTCGTGGCGCCCAAAGGCATAGAAAAGTACCTGGGCGTGCGGCGTTTTCGCTATGGCAAGGCCGAGGAAAGGGATCAGGTCGGGCAGGTGACCGGCCTGGCGTGGACCGAGGCCGGCGGCGAGCTGTTGACCATTGAGGCAGCCGTCGTTCCGGGCAAGGGCAAGCTCGCCCACACCGGCCAATTGGGCGAGGTCATGACCGAATCCATTCAGGCCGCGATGACCGTGGTCAGGAGCCGAGCGGATGTCTGGGGGATACCCGATGGCTTCCACCAGAAGCTGGATGTGCACATCCATGTGCCCGAAGGAGCCACCCCGAAGGACGGTCCGAGTGCGGGAGTTGGCATGTGTACAGCGCTGGTGTCGGCATTAACCGACATCCCCGTTAAGAGCGATGTGGCGATGACCGGAGAGATCACATTGCGTGGCGAAGTACTGCCTATCGGGGGCCTCAAAGAGAAGCTGTTGGCAGCCCACAGGGGCGGTATCAGCAAGGTCTTGATCCCCGAGGAGAACGAGAAGGACCTCGTCGAAATCCCCAAGAACATCAAAGACAAGCTGACGATTGTTCCAGTCAAATGGATTGACCAGGTGATGGAGCATGCGCTGGTGCATATGCCGCTGCCCAAGGCAGCTGCGAAGGGCGACAAACCGGAGTCGAAATCGTCCTCCGAGGAGCCAAAATCCAAGGATGCAGTGCTCCCACACTAAGCCTCTGAAACCCGCGTGGTTAAAGGATATTTGACGGTATTTATGCCAGTTGGTATAAGCATCGCAGCTGTTTGTGGATGCACGGAGCTGCAAATGGCGGTTCAGCGGATTGCGCTTTGGGGGAAGCCGCTGGATTGATCACCATTTCTTTAATTAATCGGCAAGGGTGAAACCATGAATAAAGGCGAACTTATAGAAGCGGTTGCGGGTGCGGCAGGATTATCACGCGCTGATGCGACAAAGGCAGTCGATGGAGTGCTCAGTTGTATTCAGTCCACGCTAGCAAGTGGCGGACAGGTGTCACTGGTCGGCTTCGGAACTTTCAAGGTCAAGGCTCGTGCGGCACGCGCAGGACGCAATCCGCGCACGGGTGAGACCATCCAGATTCCGGCCAGTAATGTGCCCGGATTTAAGGCTGGCAAAGGCCTGAAGGATGCCGTAAACTAGCGCGCCCTGCGGGGCAGCAGGCTCCGAAAAAGCTCGTGTTGAGGGGGTCAAAGCCCTCAACCACGGGCTTTCTGGGTGCTTAGCTCAGCTGGTAGAGCATCGCCCTTACAAGGCGAGGGTCGGCGGTTCGATCCCGTCAGCACCCACCAGATTCGGAGCGGTAGTTCAGTTGGTTAGAATACCGGCCTGTCACGCCGGTGGTCGCGGGTTCGAGTCCCGTCCGCTCCGCCATTGACAAAAAAGCCCGGCGCCCTTTTTTGGGCCCCGGGTTTTTTTGTTAGGAGATAGGGGGACAGTGACCCTAACTAAGGAGGTAGAATCTCTCATCGGTAGTTAGGGTCACTGTCCCCCTATCTTCCGTCCCCCTATCTCCTACTGTTACTCTGTTGTCGTGTCAGCTAGAATCGCTCGCCCACAGAGAAGACGTATCAAAACATGCTGACAAAAATTCGCGAGAAATTCACGGGCGGGATCGCAATAGCGATCCTGATCACCATTGGCCTTTCATTTGTATTTGTCGGCGGGTCACGAATCGGTTTCAGCGGACAGAACTACGCCGCGAAGGTTGACGGCGTTGATATCAGCATCGGCAGGTTTGAGGCGGTTTATCGTGAGCAGTTGCAGGGCAACCCGCAGCTGGCAACGTTGTCCCCGGAATTTCGTTTGCGGCTGCGCACGAATCTGCTTGAGCAACTTATCCAGCAGCTCGTCATCGACAACTATCTAGACGAGGCTGGCTTTCGAGTCAGTGACGAGGACGTCACACGTCTTATCCAGCGGGTGCCGGAATTCAAGGTAGATGGCAAGTTCGATATTGAGACGTACCGGAACTTATTGTCGTTGTCGAACTATGAACCGGCACAGTTTGAACGTGTACAACGCCAAACGCTGCGTCGCGCACAGTTGCAGCGCGCGATTCGGGAAACGTCGATCGTGACTCCGGCCGGTTATCGCCGCTTCCTGAATCTCGGCTTCGAACAGCGCATCGTCACTACTGCGTCAATCACGGCAGAGTCGGTTGCGAATGAAGTCGTCGTGACGGACGAGATGATTACGGCGTATTACGACGATAACCCGGCGCTCTATCAAGTTCCTGAAACGGCGGACATCGAGTATGTGGAAATACGTCGAGACGAGGTTGCGCGGTCGGTTAGCGTCACTGAACAACAGCTGCAGGAGTTCTACGAGTTCAATTCGGATCGTTACCTGCAGGACGAGCAGCGCCGCGCGCGCCACATTTTGATCTTGTTTGATAATGACGAGCCGGGAGCCGCAATAGTGGCGAATGAGATGCTGACCCGGGTGCGGGCCGGCGAGTCATTCGAGGAACTGGCTCGTCAGTATTCCAAAGATGGTGGCACGGCGGCACAGGGCGGCGACCTGGGCACGCTGACGCGCACACAAATGCCCGATGAACTCGGTGATGAAATTTTCTCAATGAGTACTGGCGATATCGCCGGCCCGCTGAAGAGTGATTTCGGTTTTCATATCGTGCGCCTCGACGAAATTCTCGAATTCGGCCCGATGCCTTTTGAACAGATTCGCGCGTCGCTGCTAACGGAGTTGCAGGATCAGGAAGCGAATGGTTTGTATCGCGACCTGGAAAGAAAACTCTCTGACGCCTTGTTTGATGCGGCCGACATCCAGGGCCTGGCTGCTGCGGTCGACGGCAACGTCAATACAGTGTCTGCTTACAGTCGCTCAGGTGGCGAACCGTTTGCTGACAGCCAGGTGGCGGTGGACGCTATATTTTCGGCAGACGTTCTCTCGGGTGCGCAGTTGTCTGAGCTCACCGAACTGGACGCGAATCGAACGGTGGTGTTTTCGGTAACGCAACACAACCCGTCGGCGCGTCAGTCACTGGACGACGTTCGCGAACAGGTTTCTGCAGCACTGACATCGAGTCAGACTGAAGACTTGATGGCGGCCAAAACGCAACAGATGCTGGATGCGCTGGCAGCCGGTGATGACTTTGCAACCGCGGCAGAGACCATTGCCGCGCCGGTCGTTGCTGCGACCGTTATGACGCGCAACGCAGAGGGTCTGGATCAGTACGTCGCTGTGGCCGTCTTTACTGCCGTCAAGCCGATTCAGGACGAAGCGACGATCGGCAGCACGCGCAATAGCACGGGTGGCTACACCGTATTCAGTCTGGACGCCGTTATTCCGGGCCGGCCTGAGGCGATTCCGCTTGCCGACAGGGATGCGGGCAAGGTGCAGTTGGTGGATCGTTACGGCCTTGGTGATTTCTTCGCGTTCGTACAGGCGCTGCGCGCGAATGCCGAGGTCATCATCAGTGACGACGTGCTGGCCGCACAAGACGTCTTCCAGTAAGCTTGCCGGCATAACAAGAAACAAATACATGCGGCGTATCGCCGTTTCGGGGACGTTATGCGTAAGCTCGCTCTGCACTGGCAAATTCTGATCGCGATAATTCTGGCGGGAATCACCGGCTCTGTGATTTTCGAATACCGCGCTTCGACCGGCAATGAACCGGGAATTTTCGGCGTCGATTTCCTGACCATGTTCGATTACGTGGGCACGTTGTTTCTCAACGCATTGCGCATGATTATCGTGCCGCTGATTACATCGTCGATCATCATCGGCGTTGCCGGCATTGGTGCCGGCGGCAACCTGAGTTCGTTGGGCGGCAAGACGTTGCTGTTCTATGCGACGACGACGCTCGCGGCAATCCTGATCGGCCTGTTCGTCATCAACCTCATGCACCCTGGCTACATCGTTAATGACGATGGCGTTAAGGAGCCGGTCAGGGAAATGCTTGCGCTGGAAGTCTCGACCGAGGACATCGCCGCGACCGTTGGTGATAAAGGTGTGGGTGACGTGGCTGAAGTATTCTTGCGCATGGTGCCGACCAATATCGTCATGGCTGCGGCAGAGGGGCAGATGCTCGGCCTCATATTTTTCTCGATTCTGTTCGGCTATTTCATGACGAAGTTGACACACCAGTATTCGGAGCCATTGTTCAAATTCTGGGATGGCGTATTTCACGTCATGATGAAGATGACGGAGTGGATAATGAAATTCGCGCCGATCGGCGTTTTCGGTCTTGTCGGTGCTGTAATCGCCGAGGCGGGGCTCGGGGCCACCGGGCCACTGGCGTTATTTGCCATCGCCGTATTACTGGCACTGGCACTGCATGCATTCATCACCTTGCCGTTGTTGCTGCGCTTTGTCGGGCGCGTGAACCCGCTCAAAACGCTGGTGGGCGCATCTCCGGCGATGCTCACGGCGTTCTCGACGGCTTCGTCATCGGCGACATTGCCCGTGACAATCAAGAGTGTTGAACAAAACATCGGCGTCTCGAACAAGACGTCCAGTTTTGTCTTGCCGCTGGGTGCAACCGTGAACATGAACGGCACGGCATTGTATGAGTGCGCGGCGGCGATGTTCATTGCCCAGGCATACGGCCTGGAGCTGACCTTTGGCGTTCAATTCACCATTGTGGCCATTGCGTTGATGACGTCGATCGGTGTGGCGGGCGTGCCGTCTGCGTCACTGGTTGCGATCGCAATAATCCTTGTCGCTATCGGATTGCCGATCGAGGCGATCGGTGTGCTGATGGTGTTCGACCGCATTCTCGACATGTGCCGCACGAGCATCAACATCTGGGGCGACTGTTGCTGTGCAACCATCGTTGCACGCTTGCAAGGCGAGGAAACGAAAGTCGCGCTCCAACAATCGCGGCCAAGCGCCGCTCCTAATCGTCCAGCGACATCGCCATGATATTGGCGCCCGCATCAACAAAGGTGATCTCGCCCGTGATGCCGCTCGCCAAATCGGAGCACAGAAACGCCGCCGCATTGCCGACTTCCGCAGTTGTGACGGTGCGACGTAACGGCGACGCCTTTTCCGCATGACTGAGCATCTTGCGAAAGCCGCTGATGCCGGCCGCGGCCAAAGTCTTGATGGCGCCTGCTGAAATAGCGTTAACGCGAATGCCTTTTGCGCCAAGGTCGGCGGCCAGGAATCGTACGCAAGCCTCGAGGCTGGCTTTGGCCAGGCCCATGACGTTGTAACTGGGTACCGCCTTCTCTGCCGCGTAATAGGTCATCGTGAGCATGGCGCCTTTGCGCCCTTCCATCATCGGCAATCCGGCTTTAGCCAAAGCGGCAAAACTGTAGGCCGAGATGTCGTGCGAGATGCGAAAGCCCTCTCGTGTGACAGACTCGACGAAACCGCCGGCGAGTTGTTCGCGCGGTGCAAAACCAACGGAATGAACAATGATGTCGAGTCCGTCCCAGTGCTTGCCCAATGCTGTGAATACGGCCTCGATCTCGTCGTCCGAGCTGACATCGCAGGGGTATAGCAGCTCAGTATTTTGACCCAGGCGTTCGGCGAGTTTCGTGACCCGACCGAGCAGTCTTTCGTTCTGATAGGTGAACGCGATTTCACAACCCTCGCGGGCGAATGCCTCCGCAATACCCGTCGCAATTGAACGCTCGCTTGCGACGCCGACGATCAGCGCGCGTTTGCCGGCCATGAAGCCCATAGTGTTATCCCGTGTCGAATGAAGGCGCGTATTCTACATCAGAGGAATCGCCGCTTGGTAACATCCTTTATTACCAGAAAGGGCTTGCACCTCAAAGTCTTTTAACAAAACTCTGACATGACTATTTAGTGAACTTTGTCACGCCCAAACTTCTGGCGATGTTCATACTTAAGTCAGGGACATTCACAAGGCGGTGTGGCATGAAACGCGATCAGTTCAGGGAATCCGCGAATGATCAACCTGCTCCTCAGTTTGAAGACGACGCCGCGAACGACGACTTCAATGAGACTGACCTGCAGGAGCACGAGTCTTCCGCAGGCGTATACGAGCGACGTTGGAGACATCGGGTCAGGATCCACGAGGAGTTCCTACCGGAAACTTGGTGGATCGTCATCGCTCTGTACATGATTTTAATCAGCGTTGCCTTCGTGGCCTTATAGCAGTTCTGCGAAATTCGGCTGGGATCCATTCGGAGTTAGGGTCACTGTCCCCTAGTTAGGGTCACTGTCCCCCTAACTGGATTGGGCGGTCACGTCCACGTACATCGTGAGCTTCTGTCCCGGTTGCAGGTACTTGTTGCGGTCAATCTTGTTCCAGCGCACGAGATCACCGATCGACACGCGGAAGCGGCTCGCGATGAGATACAGCGAATCGCCATTGCGCACGGTGTAACGCAGCTTGCGCGTGGTACTGCCCAGCGCCTGAGTGGGCGATGTGCGGGTTGCAACGACCGCTGAGTTCGTCCAGACGATGAGTTTGCGCCCAACCGGCAGGGTGTCGCCCGGTGCCATGTTGTTCCAGGCGGCGACCTGCCGAGTTGTGACATTGTAGCGCCGGCTGATCGTCCAGAAGGATTCACCGCGCGCGACAATGTGCTCGACCTTGCTGCCCGAGCGCTTGCGATTCTGCGTCCTGGCGAGGCGTGCATCCGCGCTCTTGCTGTAAGCGCTCAAAGGCTTTGTCGCAACCGGGATCATCAGGTAATGGCCGGCTCGAATGGTGTTGCCGCGCAGGTTGTTCGCGGCGCGAATGCTGGCCACCGTGGTGTGGTATTGCTCGGCGATTTGCGAAATGGCCTCGTCGTCTTTGACTTTGTGGCGTTGCCAGCGCACGCGCTCGGCAGCGGGTACATCATCCAGCGCCTTCACGAATTGCTCGGCGACATCGATCGGCATGACCAGGTTGTGCGGGCCGGCCGGATCGGTCGACCAGCGGTTGTAGCCGGGGTTGTACTGGTAGACGGTATCGACATCGATGCCGGCGAGTTCAGCGGCGAGTGCGAGATCGAGCTGGCTGCCGATGTCGGTGACGGCGAACTGCTGCTCATCGACCACGACCGGCAAGCGCAGGTTGTAGCGGGCCGGATCGCTCACGATCTCAACCAGCGCGAGCAGCTTCGGCACATACATGCTCGTTTCTTTGGGCAGGGACAGGTACCAGAAGTCGATGGACTTGTTGGCATTGCGATTGCGCCGCGCCGCCCGCAGCACGTTGCCTTCGCCCGAGTTGTAAGAGGCGATGGCATTGAGCCAGTTGCCGTTGTTCAGCTGATGCAGGTGTTGCAGGTAGTCGAGCGCGGCGCGCGTGGAATCCACGACATCGCGGCGCCCGTCGTACCACCAGTTCTGCCTGATGCCGAAGCGCTTCGCGGTGCCGGGGATCATCTGCCATAACCCGGCCGCGCGGCCGTGCGAATAGGCAAACGGGTCGTAGGCACTCTCGACGATCGGCAGCAGTGCCAGTTCCAGCGGCATGCCGCGGCGCTCGAGTTCTGCCGCAATGTAGGGCATGTAGCGCTGGGCGCGGGTGAATACGCGATCGAGGTAGTCCGCGTTGCGCGCAAACCACTTGCGCTCCGCGGTGGTGCGCGGGTGGTCTTCGTAGCGCAGGTTGAAACCGCGGCGCAGCCGCTCCAGGACGTCGCCCGGGCCGGCGGGCGTGGACATCAGCTCAAGGCCGTGAACCGGCGAATACAGCGTCAGCGAATCGGCGCTCAGGGGGCTGCCGGCCAGCAGCAGAAAGGTGACGCCGGTGGCCGTCAGGGCGGCGCTTTTCTGCAATAATCGGCGTATCGGGCGGGACTTCAGGTTCGGCATCGGGCTATCGTACTGAGGCGCAAGACTTGTGCAAGGGGTTCGTTCACAAATGACGCATGTT
>JACZTO010000072.1 GCA_022573655.1 Pseudomonadota bacterium | reverse complement strand
GATCGTAGCGCGTCGTGTCCATCGCAAAAATGTCCGACTGCGCGAACCAGCCGGTTACTGTCGGCACCAGCGATTCGATCAACGCCTGACGAACATAAAGAAAACCGATTCCGGCAGTCCCGAGCAAGTATTTCACCATGCCGCCGACAACGAAGTCGGGACTGACCTTTTGCACATCAAAGTCGAACGTGCCCAGCCCCTGATACCCGTCTACCAGCACCAGCGCCCCCTTGCTCCTGGCGATTTCAACAATTGCTGGAATATCGAGTCGCGCACCATTGCGAAAACACACCTGCGTAACGGCAACGATCAGCGTGTCTTCATCGATAGCCGCCTCGAAATGCTCGACCGGAATGTAACCATGCTCCTCCGGGACTCGCACAACTCTGGCGCCGCGCAATTCCTGCGCATACCAGATTTGTGCATTGGTCGGAAATTCGAAATCGCTGATGACGACCTTGTTGCGGGCTTGCTCGAAATTCAGTGCACTTGCGATAGAGTTGATTCCGGCCGAGGCAGAGGCGGTCACGGCCACTTCATCTGTATCTGCCCCGAGAAAATCTGCAACCGCGGTACGCACGCTTTCGTTGCGGGCCACCCAGTAGTCCCAGTCCGTTCCTTTTTCGAGGCGATCATTCATGTACTTCTGCAGTGCCGCCATGACGTCCGTAGCAAGGGCGCCGTAAGCACAGCTGTTTAGATAGGTTTTCTTGTCGAGCACCGGAAAACGCGCTCGAATGGCTGCCCAATCCGGTTCTGCAGTGCTTAGTTTGATGTCCAGTCTGGTATTCATGGGTATGAAATCAAATTATCGGCAAATCTGGTTGCATGGCGAAAATACATGAAATCAGATATATTCTCAAAATCCACTGATTCGCTAAGGGCTGTGACATGCCGATTTCCGGGCACGGCGACAAATGGCTACACAACTTTGTGCCATACCTGATGTATCGGATCACAAACCAGCTCACCCGGAGAATTCGCGGCCGGCTGCGCAAATCGGGCATCAATATCGCACGGTGGCGTGTACTCGCTGTGCTGCGAGCGTACGGTGAGCTGTCTCTGGGGCGAATCGTTGAACTGACTGTGATGGAGCAGCCTTCGGTCAGCCGAATCGTGGCGCAACTCGAGCGTGAAGGCCTTGCCAGGCGTAAAGTGTCAACCGAAGATTCCCGCTTCGTCCACGTCAGCCTGACACGGGCCGGTGAGAAAGCCTTTCAGGAAATATATCCGACCGCTGACAGGCATCAGAAGATAGCGCTAAGTGGGTTTTCCCGGAAGGAAATCAGCACATTGAAAAGCTTTCTGCGCCGCATTCAGGAAAACATTGAGGCCGAGGAGTGAGCGCGCGCATCGCGTTGCTTACCTTACTGCTTGTTGCCGACGCCAGTGTCGCTGCAAATCTCCCTAGCATCGTATTGATTGTCTCGGATAATCAAAGCCAGACACTGCTCGGCACCTACGGCAATACCGAGATTCTCACGCCACATATCGATCGACTTGCCGCACAGGGCATAAAATTCAAGCAGGCATTCTCGGTAAGCGGGGTCTGCTCGCCAACGAGAGCCACATTGTTGACGGGCCTGTTGCCGTCGCAGACCGGCGTTCACGTTGCATTGCCGACCCATGTCGATGTCGACCACTGGTCGGCAATCGAGGAATTCCGCAACCTGCCGCAAACGCTGAAAGATGCCGGCTACCGCACCGCCCTGGTCGGCAAGTATCACCTTGGCGCCCATGAGGAACCGCAACTCGGCTTCGATTACTGGGTGACATTTCCAGGCGGCCACACGACAACGTTTTATAACGAAACCGTCATCGATAACGGAAAAACCTATCGCAGCCCGGAACATCTGACGGACTTTTGGACGCGGCGAGCCGTGGACTTCATCACGCAGCAATCTGCCGATCAACCATTTTTTCTTTTGCTCACTTACAACGGGCCTTACATGCTGCCGCCCACCGTAACGATGGAGCCGAACAATCGCTACGCCGCCTATTACCAGCAGCACCCGCCATCGTTTCCTCAGGAACCGGTTCATCCGTTTCTGAAGACCTGGGCCACCGGCCGCGGCCCCAGCGGGCTGATGGTTCGGGAAGGAACCACCGCCTGGACCGCCATCGAGGCGCTCAACAACAAAACGGCGATCGTGAATACTGCGTCGGAAACGGCGATGGTCGATGAAGGCGTCGGCAAGATCCTGGATGCTTTGCAAGCTCAGGGGCTGGAGAGCGATACGCTGGTCGTGTACACGTCCGACCAGGGAGCCTCGTATGGCCATCACGGGCTCTGGGGCAATACCTCATGGTCATTTCCTTTTGCCGCCTACAACATCAATATGCAGGTGCCACTGATTTTCAGGCACCCGGAGCATATTCCCAGGGGTGTCGAGACTGACATTATGGTCAGCCAGGTCGACTTCCTGCCGACCCTTTTCGACTATATCGGCCTGGATGACCTCGAAATTGCCAATAGTCCCGGGAAGAGTTTCGCTGCGTCACTGCACGGAGAAAAAACCGCGTGGGATGACACCGTCTTCTTCGAGTTCGCCACCGTGCGGGCCATCGAGACTGCAAAATGGAAGTACATCAGGCGCTTCCCGCCGACCGATCCGCGAGAGCTCTATGATCTGGAGGCGGATCCGGGTGAAACCGTCAATCTCATCGACTCCCCCGCTCATGCGGAAATTATTGCCGCCCTCGATAAACGCCTGACCGCCTATTTCGATCGATACGCCGATCCGCAATATGATCTCTGGCATGGCGGCACGGCCAAAGGACGCCTGCTGGAAGAACACTACGGGCGTGACGATATTTTCAGTGACAGGTTTCCGGACTGGAGACCACCTTTTGTCGAAAAAGCGTTGCCGTTTAGTCCATAAGCCGTCCGTTCGCGGTTCACTAAACACTTATAACAAGTTGGTATGGCGTTGTTTTTCAACATCAATAATTCGCCCGTTCGTATTGCTTGAAAAAATATATGATTCAGCATATTCTTGATCAGGTAATAAGAAGCTGTTGCCCGTGCGCAACACGTGCACGAATCATTTCGGAGGGGAGACCATGAGACATTACAAAACCGCTGTGTTCCTACAAGTATCGGTGGCGGCGTTGTTCCTGAGCGCGGCCGGTCCGACGGTCGCGCAAGACGCCGGAGCTGACGACGAAACGATTGACGAAATTATTGTAACTTCTCGAAAAATGGGCGCCGAAAACCTGCAGAAGATTCCCGCTTCGATCAGTGCCTTGGACAGAACGGCGCTCGAAGAAATGATGGTTGTCGATTTCGAGGATTTTGCCCGCCAGATCCCCGGACTAACTTTCCTCGATACCGCCCCCGGCGAACGAAAATATATTATTCGCGGCATTCAGTCCGCCGGCCAGCAAAACGTGGCCGTGTATTACGATGAAGTGCCATTGCCGGGCGTGCAGGATTCCACCTCTGACAGCGGCTCCCAGACCACCGACCTGAAGCTCTACGACATGGAGCGGATCGAGGTGTTGCGCGGCCCGCAGGGCACGGTTTTTGGCGCCAATTCCCAGGGTGGTACGGTGCGCTTCATCACGGTGCAGCCTGTCCTCGGGGAGTTCGAGTCCTATGTCAGCGCTGAATTTTCCCGAACGAATGCCTCCGCCGACAACAATTCGAACATCCAGGCCGTGGTTAATCTGCCCCTGAGCGATACCTTTGCTGCGCGTGTGCTCATCTATGATGGCGAAGACGCCGGCTATATCGACAACAACAGATGCCGGGCCACGAATCCGGCGGAAGATCCGCGAGACGGGGACACTGCGCTTTCCTGCCTGAACCAGCAGGACTACAACTGGGCCGACACCACAGGATTCCGTGCCAACCTGCTTTGGGAGGCAAGCGACACGGTTACGCTAAGGGGGCAATTCTGGTGGCAGGATCGCCAGACCGGCGGCGATGCACGCTATCACCCCTTCGATGCCTACAACCTGAACCCGACGGATCCTGTGTACGCAGGCAACTCTGATTCAAGTCCTACAGGGGCCGCCGTACAGGGATTCACCTTTTTCGAGGAGGGCAAATTCAGGAGCGGCGACTATGCTCTGACGCCCAAGCCCGATGAGCAATTCATATACAGCCTGACGGGCGAATTCGAACTGCCTTTCGCCAATGTGTCTGCAACGGTGTCACGTTATGACCGCGACTACCAATTCAAGTTCGATTCCACCTGGATCGTAACCTTTTTGTTGCGGGACGACTTGGCTGCAGGGCTGCCGGCCTGTTTGACGGCTGACCAGACCGTGCCTGACTGTATTCGGGCAGATTTGCTCTATGCGCTGACCGACCAGCGGCAGGCGATCGCTCAGGATGCCTTCGAGATTCGTTTTAACTCGAAGGACTCGGGCTCGCCAATTCGATGGGTGGCCGGCGCATTTTACCGCAATCGAGAGAGCACATTTCACAGCTTTGTGCCGGTGATCAACACCGAGGGCGTGACGTTCAGCCCACCCGTAGCGCCCGTTCTGCCGCCCCCCAATGAGATCGGCTCGGGCGTTCCGGGCTGTCATCCCTGCGTATTCGCGCGAACGGACAACAAGGACATTGAAGAAACCGCATTCTTCGGCGAGGTCAGCTGGTCGATCACCGATGCCCTCGATCTGAACGTTGGTGCGCGCTGGTTTGATGTCGATCAGACAGAGACGGGTTTCACGAATTTCCAGTTTGCGGCTTTTGGAACCAACCCGCCGGACACGACCACACCGACCGGCCAGACGCCGCCCAGCATTAACAATCTAAGCGATAGCGAGGTGCCGTGGAAGGTCGCCCTGGCCTGGCATGCCAACGACGATGTCACCCTATTCGGTTCCGCGTCGATTGGCTACCGCCTGGGTGGCACCAATAACCGCGGTATTGGCAATATTGTCATTCCCGAAAATTTCGAGGCCGACGAGTTGACCAACTACGAGTTCGGTATCAAGACACAATTGGGGGACAACCGGACTATCTTGAATGCATCGGTGTTTTTCATGGAGTGGGATAACCTGCAGGTCGCGGGCCGGGATCTCACCGGCGCCTTTGGTTTCATCGGCAATGCCGGCACAGCGGAAGTGCAGGGTCTTGAGGTGGAACTCGCTACCGCGCTTGGTGACAATTTTTATGTCACCGGGCAGATTACTTACCTTGACAAAAAGGAGTTGACCGAGGATCAAGTATCAACCGAAATCGTCGCGCCTGGTCTGAAGGGCGATCAAATCCCGCGCATTCCGGAAATAACCGCAGGTTTTACGGCTCAATACAGCTACCAACTGCCGATACCGGGTTGGGACGGCGCTGTGCGTCTCGAGGGCAGCTTCACTGACGACTCGTTCACCCAATTCCGTCCCACTTCGGAGGAAAACCGTTTCCAGGATTCCTACTCAATCTTTAACGCGCGGGCCACCTTTCGAAATGACGAGATGGATCTGGATCTAGGGCTGTTTATTGAGAACATGTTCGATGAGGAAGGTGACGTGAATATCGGGGGCGCGGCCGGTGCACAACCGACCAGTAAAGTTACCAATCGCCCGCGCACTATCGGTGTCCGCGTCACCAAGGGCTTCGGTCGTAACTAGCGGCAGGCTCAGCATACCGACCCGGTTCGGTATGCGAGTATGATCTGACAGAGGGCAGTTACCGCATCCGGTGACTGTCCTCTTTTCATCGAAGGTCTCGCGATCGCACCGGAGCCGACGTTTCGATACGGCTTTGCCACATGCTCGGCGCGGGATGACCGACCAATGGTCGCTCCGGGATTACCGCCCAGGGAAACGAGAAACGCAGGCCCGATAAACTATCACAAGGGGTAACAGCATGCGTGAAGCCGAGCGCCAGGGTCCGATTCGATTAATCATTCTCGTCAGCATGCTACTTGCGTGTCTGACCAATCTCACGGCAATCGCGTCGGACTACAAAAAGCCCCCTGAATTCTCTGTGCCTCAGGGCACGACCATCATTCACGCGGGCACCTTGCTGGCTGTACCGGGTGAGGCGCCGGTCGCCGGGCAGAGCATTATCGTCCGTAATGGCCAAATCGTAGAGATTCGAGATGGCTACACCCGGGAGGCGGACGTCCAGGCCGAGGGCGAGATTCGAATCATCGACCTGTCCGACCAGTTCGTCATGCCGGGTTTCATCGATCTGCACGTACACCTTTCGGGCCAGGCGGGAAGCAACCGCAAGCTGGACGCAGTCACCATGACCGATGCGGACTTCGCGTTGACCGCACAGATGTACGCGCGGCGAACCTTGCTTGCGGGTTTTACCACGGTTCGTGACCTGGGCTCCCGGGGAACGGCGATGTTTGCGCTCCGGGATGCCATCAAGGCTGGCAAGATTGAAGGGCCGAAGATCATCGTCGCCGGTGAGGCAATCACGCCAACCGGTGGCCACGGGGACGTGCACGGATTTCGCCAGGAAGTTCTGGATGTTATGCCCTCGAGCGGCGTTTGTGACGGTGCCGATGGTTGCCGGGCCGCGGTGCGCCGTCAGGTGAAACGTGGCGCCGACGTCATCAAGGTAACGGCGACCGGTGGCGTATTGAGCGAGACGGCAACCGGTACCGGCCAGCAATTCACCGATGAGGAGTTACGCGCGATTGCCGACACGGCGCATGCGCTCGGCCGCAAAGTAACGGCTCATGCTCATGAAAAAGGCGGTATTGAAGCAGCATTGCGCGCCGGTTTCGATTCTATCGAACATGCGATGTGGGCCGACAAAGGCACGATGAAGCTCTTCAAGGAGACCGGGGCGTGGATGATTCCGACGGTCTATCCGATCACCGCCGTCGGTGATACGCCCGAGAAAATGAAGCAAGGGCCGTTCAAGGACATGCCCCCGCCGATCATGGAGAAACTGTTGCGACTCGGCAGGCAACCCAAGGATATGACCCGGCTTGCCCATAGCATGGGCGTCAAGATTGCACTGGGCACCGACTCAGGCGTATCGCCCCATGGCGAAAATGCCAATGAATTTATCGAATACGTGAATGCCGGCATGTCGGAGATGGAGGCGCTGATGGCCGGCACC